>NZ_JBHUDD010000150.1:0-39646 GCF_042677865.1 Lacimonas salitolerans
TCCTCCGGCGGCTTCACCTTGCGCAAGGTGTTCTACACCGTGCCATCCCGGCTGATCGGGCATCATCTGCGGATCCGGCTCGGCGGTCAAGGTCGGTCTCCTTCAGGCGAGAGTCCCCTGGCGACACATGCGATCAGCGCGCGCGACATCGCGCTGAACCTCTCCTCGGTCCCGAAACGCTGTCAGTGGACCGCGAGAAGGCCGACGCTCCGAACGAGATCGATCAGTGTCCCGACGGGAAGCGGATCGAGCTCACCGGCCGCGATCCGAGCCTCGAAGAAGTGGCGAAGGGGCCGTTCCATCCAGTCGGCCTTCCGGGCAAGGTCTTCGGGGCGCACCCGGGCGGCAATCGCCTCCATCGCTCCTGGGTCCGATACAAGTCGCGCAAGAAACGGATTTGTCGCGTATTCGTACAGAAGCGCTTCGAGGAACCGCGACAGGGCCTCGGGCGCGGTCAGCATTGGGTCATAGAGAGGCGCCATGACCCGTGCGGAGACGCCCGGCGCCTCGTCCGCCAGCAGGTCGAGGATCAGCGCCTCCTTCGAGGGGAAGAAGGCGTAGAACGAGGTCTTGGCCACCCCGGCAGCCCGCGTGATCCGCGACAGCGAAACGGCCCTGAGGCCGCCGCTGACGAAAAGCGCCCGTGCCTCTGCCATGAGTTGCGCGCGCAACCGGTCACGCTCGGCATCGGAAAAGGCCTTGGCCATGGATATCCAACCATCTATGAACGATTGTTCATTTCGTTCATAGATGGTCGAGACAATCCGTGCAACCCTCAGTCCGCGCTAGCTTCCGCGCTAAGCGACGAAGGTATGGTCGTAGGGAATTGCGTGCGACGGTTTGAAGTACCCTGATGCCTTCATGAACACGCATTTGGGTGCGCCTCTTGCATGGCGCCCCTCAGAAGAATGAATTGGTGCGTTGTCATAAAATCAATGAGTTAAGGTGGAGAAGGTTGGATATCAGGCCCATCCCCTCCGCCACTTGCCCTCGCGAAAGCGTTCTCCCGACCAGGCTGTGGCCGAATTTTCTCGTTGTTTTCGAGGGTTATGCGGGAGGGGCTGAGCACTGGCCTCGACGCAACCAGGCCTGAAAGCGGTCTCTCAAGGCCGATATTCTCCGGACCTCATGACTGCCCGGTTTTGGTGAATAGCTTGCAACCATCTGAAACGGCGTTGTTTTTCGAAGCCGCAGCTGAACACTTCAATGAAAGTGGCGCAGATCGAGACCAAGCCCCTTCAGCTCATCCAGCACCGCAGGAGCCGCGACGGTGTTCACCGTACCGTCCCGACGCTGCAGCACCTCCACCCGTGCAAGCAGGTCTTCCAGCGGCAGATCCTCGAGGTCGCGAGCGGGTTTGTAGGTCAGCCCATGGCTGGCGGCGATGGCCCTTGCCGCCTCGAGCTGGGCGACCCCATCCTCGGACCGGCCCGCAAGCTGCGCCTCCCAGCCCGCAACGAGGCTGTCCCAGATGGCAGGCGCCTTCTTCGTGGCCTGCTGGCGCGAGTCGGTCTTGAGCGACACCCAGACTTCACGCGGGTCCTCCACTGAAGCGAACTGGGCCGGCACACGTTGCCGCAAGTGCCAAGTCTTTCCCCGCATCATCAGCCGCATCGCACCCCTCCACATCCGCCCGCCGTTTAGCAAGATGTGTAGCAGAATCTGGTGATTTCAAGAGGTCATCAAGCGCAGCACAGCTCGATTTCTACGACAAGACGCTGATCATAATGGATAAATTCAGATCGCGATCCTGCCGGTAGTGGCGGAGAGACAGGGATTCGAACCCTGGGAACCCGTAAAGGCTCAACGGTTTTCGAGACCGCCCCGTTCGACCACTCCGGCACCTCTCCGCGGGGGTCTGGTGGGTGCGTTTAGACGTGTTTGTCACAGGGTGCAAGGGGCCTTTTCACATTGCTTGAGAATTCAAATGCCTTACCGTTCGTTCACAGTTTCAGTCCAATGTCGGAGGCATGATGACACGCCCGGTTTTCCGCACCTTCCCGCTGCTTGCCGCCATCGTGGCGCTCTGCCTGGCCGTCGCTGCGCCGGTCCGGGGGGCAGAGCGTGACCAGGTCGAGGCCTTCCTGAGCACCACCGGTTTTGACGTGGCGCTGGAGTCGATCAAGCTGTCGGCCGAGAACGCGCCGATGATGCTGGGCCGCGAGGTCAGCGATTTCGGCACGCAATGGACGCGGATGGCCGATGAGGTGTTCGCGACCGAAGCGATGCATGACACGGCTGTGTCGATCCTGACTGAAACGCTGGATCAGGAGGACCTCATGCACGCGGTGGAATTCTACGCCAGCGAGCTGGGGCAGCGGCTGGTCGAAGTGGAAAACGCCTCGCACATGGAGGCAGATCGGGGCGCAAAGCTGGAGAGCGGGCAGGCGTTGTTTTCCGGGCTGGTGGCGGATGGATCGCCCAAGGTCGAGCTTTTCCAGAGAATGGATGCCGCAATCAGCTCCGAGGACTCGTCCGTGCGCGCGGTGGAAGAAATTCAGGTGCGGTTCTTGCTGGCGGCCTCCGCCGCCGGGGTGGTTCCGCCGATGGACGAAGACGCATTGCGCGCGGTGATGGCCGACAGCCGCGATGATCTGCGCATCGAGTTGCAGGCCAATTCCATGGCCGGCGCGGCCTATACCTATCGCGATTTCTCGTATGACGACCTGCTGGCCTATACCGAGGCGCTGGAACAGCCGCGGATGCGCCGCGTGTACGAGTTGCTGAACGCGGTGCAGCACGAGATCATGGCAAACCGGTTCGAGGTTCTGGCCGCGCGCATGGCTGATCTGGCTCCGCAGGAGGACCTGTGATGCTGCGCGCGGTCCTCATCCCGGCACTTGCTTTGGCGGTCCTGGTTGCAGCCCCTGCGCGGGCTGACATGGACCGTTTGTTTCAGGCGATGCACATGGATTGGCTGATCGGTCTGATGCGTGACGAGGGGCTGGCCTATGGGGACAGCCTGGCGCAAGAGATGCTGCCCGGTGGGTCCGATGCGGTCTGGCAGGGGCTGGTGGAGCGGATCTATGACGCCGAAAAGATGGAGCAGGCGGTACGCGCGGGCTTTGATACCGCGTTCGGGGATGCCGATCCTGCGCGGCTGATCGCCTTTTTCGAAAGCGATGCGGGGGCGGCGCTGGTCTTGGCCGAGCTTGAGACGAGCGCGGCCTTTGCCGACCCGAGCGTCGAGGAGGCCGCCCGCGAGATCTGGCGCGAGGCCGACCCGACCGACGCGCGCCAGCAGTTGATCACCGAGTATGTCGAGGTCAACGACCTGCTGGAATACAACGTGGCCGGGGCGAT
The DNA here is from genome assembly GCF_042677865.1 of Lacimonas salitolerans. Classification (NCBI taxonomy): domain Bacteria; kingdom Pseudomonadati; phylum Pseudomonadota; class Alphaproteobacteria; order Rhodobacterales; family Paracoccaceae; genus Lacimonas; species Lacimonas salitolerans. The sequence goes on from NZ_JBHUDD010000150.1 coordinate 3,304, forward strand.
GAACGCCAATTACCAGTTCTTTACCGGGCTGGTCGAAGGCGGCGCGATCGAGATGTCCGAGGACGACATCCTGCGCGATGTCTGGGAGCAGGAGGCCGAGACGCGCGAGGACACGCGCGAGTGGCTGTTCGGCTTTCTGACCATGGCCTATGCCGATCTGCCCGAAGCCACCATCGCCGCCTATGTGGAGCTGTCGCGCAGCGATGCGGGCCGGGCGCTGAACCGCGGCCTGTTCGCGGGGTTTGACCGCATGTATGGCGATCAGTCGCTGTCGCTGGGTCTGGCGGTGGCCAGCCGGATGGCAGCGGGCGAGGAATTGTAGGCAGCCCCGATACACCCTTGACTTGCCCCGCGTCTTGGGGGAAAAGCCGCGAACCGGGCAGGGGCGACTCTGCCCGGTGATCATTTGGTATTGCCCGCAAGGGCACGCTGTTCGCGGCGGCGCGATGCGCCGAAACGCCCGGAATGCCGGGGGCCACAGAACGCGGCAGAAAAAAGGAAGACACCGATGTTCGCGGTTATGAAAACCGGCGGCAAACAGTACAAGGTTCAGTCCGGGGATATCCTGCGGGTTGAAAAGCTGGCCGCCGATGCTGGAGAGACCGTCCAGTTCAACGAAATTCTGATGCTGGGTGGCGACGCCCCCGTTCTGGGCGCACCCATGGTTGACGGTGCGGCCGTGCAGGCCGAGGTGATCGACCAGATCAAGGGCGACAAGGTGATCAACTTTGTCCGCCGCCGCCGCAAGCATTCGTCCAAGCGCACCAAGGGCCATCGTCAAAAGCTGACGCTGATCAAGGTCGGCGAGATCCTGACCTCGGGCGCGGACAAGTCCGGCGTCAAGGCGGCTGTCGGTGCCGGATCGGTTGCCGGCGTGGCCGTGGCGGCGGCTGAAAAGCCCGCCAAGCCGGCCAAGGCCGCGGCACCTGCTGCTGACGGTGCGGACGACCTGAAAAAGCTGTCGGGTGTCGGCCCCGCGCTGGAAAAGAAACTGCACGAGGCAGGGGTGACCACCTTTGCCCAGATCGCGGCATGGACCGACGAAGACGTCGCCGCGATGGATGAAAAACTGTCGTTCAAGGGCCGGATCGAGCGTGAAGGCTGGATCGCTCAGGCCCAGGAACTGGCCGCAAACTAAGGAGACAGACCCATGGCACACAAGAAAGCAGGCGGTTCGTCCCGTAACGGTCGCGACTCGGCGGGACGTCGCCTTGGCGTGAAGAAATTCGGCGGTCAGGACGTGATCCCAGGCAACATCATCGCGCGTCAGCGCGGCAACAAGTGGTGGCCGGGCGAAGGCGTGGGGCAGGGCAAGGATCACACCCTGTTCGCCACGGTCGAAGGCCGCGTGACCTTCCGCAAGGGCTTCAAGGGGCGCACGTTCGTGTCCGTCCTGCCAGAGGCGCAGGCTGCGGAATAAGCCGAGTTTGACGGTTCGTTCTTCAGGGGATCGGCAAACAGGCCGATCCCCTTTTTCGTTCCGGAACTTGCCGGTATGGGTGAACTTGCCAGCCGATGACGCAGTCACCATCTTTTCGAAATACCTGCCGGTTATGCAGCGCTCAACCGTCTGTCCCACTGCCTTTCGGAGGAGAAAGCGCATGAATATCGACCTCCCCACCGCCTTGCCCACCATCCAGGCTGATGGCTTCTTGCTGCGCGCCCTGCGCCGGTCCGATGCCGGGCTGATCGCGTTCTACGCGGGCGACGAGCGCGTGGCGCGCATGACCCGGGGCATCCCGCATCCGTTTCCGCCGGGTGCTGCCGAGGCGATGATCGCCCGCGCGCAGGCCCCCGACCGGACCGAGGATATCTGGGCGATGGATGCCAGCGCGCAGGGCGGCTCCGAGGTGATGGGCCTGATCGGGCTGGAACGGCTGGACCGCGCGCAAAGCCAGGTGGCGTTCTGGGTCGCACCGGCGTTCTGGAACACGGGCGTCGCGTCAAAGGCTTTGCAGGCGCTGCTCGAGGCCGATCCGCACAACGCGCAGACGCTGTTCGCCGAGGTGTTTCAGGACAATCCGGCCTCGGCACGGGTGCTGACAAATGCCAGTTTTGCCTATCTGGGCGATGCCGAGAATTTTTCGGTCGCGCGGGGGGCCAAGCTGCCCACCTGGACCTACACACGAAACCTGACATAAGCAGGGCGCGGCCTTTGCGACAGACGCCCCGAAAAAGGAGAGGGTCATGAAATTCCTCGATCTCGCAAAGGTCTATATCCGGTCCGGTTCGGGCGGGAATGGCTGCATTTCGTTCCGGCGCGAGAAGTACATCGAGTTCGGCGGCCCCGATGGCGGTGACGGCGGCAATGGCGGTAGTGTCTGGGTCGAGGCTGTGGACGGGCTGAACACGCTGATTGATTTCCGCTATCAGCAGCATTTCTTTGCCGACAACGGGCGGCCCGGCATGGGGCGGCAACGCACCGGCGCCACCGGCGAGGATATCGTGCTGCGTGTGCCCGTTGGCACCGAACTGCTGGACGAGGACGAGGAAACCGTGATCGCCGACATGACCGAACTCGGCCAGCGCGTGCTGCTGGCCAAGGGCGGCAACGGCGGTTGGGGCAACCTGCATTTCAAGACCTCGACCAACCAGGCCCCGCGCCGATCCAATCCGGGGCAGGAGGGGGTCGAGCGCACGATCTGGCTGCGCCTAAAACTGATCGCCGATGTCGGCCTGCTGGGTCTGCCCAACGCAGGCAAATCCACCTTTCTGGCGGCCACCTCGAACGCGCGACCCAAGGTGGCGGATTATCCCTTCACCACGCTGCACCCCAATCTGGGTGTCGTGGGCGTGGACGGTGTTGAGTTTGTCGTGGCGGATATTCCCGGCCTGATCGAGGGCGCGAGCGAGGGTCGCGGACTGGGCGATCTGTTCCTCGGACATGTGGAACGCTGCGCGGTGCTGCTGCATCTGGTTGATGGCAGCTCGGGCACGCTGGTCGAGGACTATCAGACCATCCTGGCCGAGCTTGACGCCTATGGCGCGGGGCTGGCCGACAAGCCGCGCGTGACCGTTCTGAACAAGATCGACACGCTGGATGCCGAAGAGCGCGTGTTCCTGCGCGACGAGTTGCAGGACGCCGGCGCCCGGAACGTGCTGCTGATGTCGGGTGTGTCGGGCGAAGGGGTCGAGGACGTGCTGCGCGCCCTGCGCAGCCATATCGATGCAGGCAGGTTGCGCGCCCGTCCCGTGGAAGAGGACGCACCTTGGCAACCCTGACCGACGGCAGGCGGATCGTTATCAAGATCGGCTCGGCGCTGTTGGTGGATCGCGCTACCGGGGCGTTGCGCGCGGACTGGCTGCACGCGCTGGCGCAGGATGTGGCCTGGCTCAAGGGGCTGGGCATGGATGTGGTGCTGGTGTCGTCCGGGTCGATCGCGCTGGGGCGCGGGGTGCTGGGGCTGCCGCGTGCTGACTTGCCTCTGGAGCAATCGCAGGCCGCCGCCGCCGTGGGGCAAATCCGGCTTGCCCGCGCCTATGAAGAGGTGCTGGCCCCGCATGGCCTCACCACGGCGCAGGTGCTTGTGACGCTGGAAGACAGCGCCGACCGCCGCCGGTATCTCAACAGTCGGGCCACCATGGCGACGCTGCTGGGTCTGGGCGTGGTGCCCATCGTGAACGAGAATGACACCGTGGCCACGGATGAAATCCGCTATGGCGACAACGACCGTCTGGCCGCGCAGGTGGCGGTGACGGTGGGCGCGGATCAGTTGATCCTGCTGTCGGATGTCGATGGCTTCTACAGCGCCAATCCGCAGACAGACCCTGGCGCGCATCGGTATGACGTGATCGACGCGATCACGCCCGAGATCGAATCCATGGCCGGCGATGGCGTGTCGGGCCTGTCCAAGGGCGGCATGATCACCAAGCTGATGGCGGCCAAGATGGCAACGGCGGCGGGCTGCGCCATGGCGATCACCCAAGGCGCGGTGATGCGCCCGCTGACGGCCTTGGCCCAGGGGGCCAATGCAACATGGTTCCGCCCGCAGGGCGACCCGCAGGCGGCGCGCAAACGCTGGATCGCGGCGATGAAGCCGCGCGGCCAGATCACCGTTGACGCCGGGGCGGCGCGCGCTCTGGGGCAGGGCAAAAGCCTGCTGCCCGCCGGGGTGGCGGCGGTCGCGGGCGATTTCGGGCGCGGCGATCCGGTGGCGATACTGGATGCGGCGGGCCATATGCTGGGACAGGGGCTGGCGCGCTATACCGCCGCCGAGGCGGTGGCAATCCGGGGCCGCAGATCGGATCAGATCGAAGCCATACTTGGCTATCCGGGGCGCGCCGCCTTGATTCACCGCGATGATATGGCACTGTGAGCGTGAAAGGGCCGACCCATGAAAGACCTTGAAAATATCCCCGCCCTGATGGCCGACATTGGCCGGCGTGCCCGTGCCGCTGCCGCCGAGCTGGCCTTTGCCAGCGCGGAGGCCAAGCGTCACGCCCTGATGGCCGCCGCCGACGCGGTGTGGGACAGGCGCGCGCAGATCATCGCCGAGAATGCGCGTGATCTGGAGTATGGCCGCGAAAAAGGCCTTTCGGATGCGATGATGGACCGGTTGCTGCTGGACGAGGGCCGCATTGCCGGTATCCGCGATGCCCTGTGCGCCGTGGCGGATCAGGCCGATCCGGTGGGCGAGGTTCTGGCGGCATGGGACATGCCAACGGGGCTGCATATCAGCCGCGTGCGTACGCCCTTGGGTGTCGTCGGTGTGATCTACGAATCGCGCCCCAATGTGACCGCCGATGCCGGGGCGCTGTGCCTCAAGGCCGGAAACGCCGTGATCCTGCGCGGCGGCTCCGAGAGTTTTCACTCGTCCGGCGCCATTCATGCGTGTCTGGTCGAGGGGCTGCGGGCCGCTGGTCTGCCTGCCGATGCGATTCAGCGCGTGCCGACCCGTGATCGCGCGGCAGTGGCGCAGATGCTGACCATGACCGACCATATCGACGTGATCGTGCCGCGCGGCGGCAAGGGGCTGGTCGGGCTGGTGCAGGCCGAGGCGCGCGTGCCGGTGTTTGCCCATCTGGAGGGGATCGTGCATGTCTATGTTGATGCCTCGGCCGATGCGGGCAAGGCGATGCGCGTGGTGATGAACGCCAAGACGCGGCGCACCGGGATTTGCGGGGCGGCGGAATGCCTGCTGATCCACCGCGACGTGGCCGGCACGCTGGGCGCCGAACTGATCACCGCGCTGATGGACGCGGGGGTGCGGGTGCATGCGGGCGAGGGCCTGCCCGGCACCGATCGCGCCACCGACGACGACTGGGGGCGCGAGTATCTGGACATGGATATCGCGGCCAGGGTGGTGGATGACGTGGATGGCGCGATCGATCATATCCGGCGCTACGGATCAAGCCACACCGAGTGCATCCTGGCCGAAGATCCCGCCACCGTGGCGCGGTTTTTCGAGCGTGTGGACAGCGCGATCCTGATGCACAATGCCTCGACCCAGTTTGCGGACGGGGGCGAATTTGGCATGGGCGCGGAAATCGGCATCGCCACCGGCAAGCTGCACGCGCGCGGCCCGGTGGGCGCGGCGCAGCTGACAAGCTTCAAGTATCTGGTCACCGGCGACGGAGCGACTCGCGCCTGAGGCTACAGCAGGATCACGATCTCGTTCTGGCCGATGCGAGTGCGCGGGCGGCGTCCCTCTTCCTCCAGCAGCAGGGGCAGCAGGGCGAACTGCACCTCGGAGGGGGTGACATCGGCACCGCTGCGGTTCAACGCTTCCCACAGCTTTTCGTCGATCAGCATACGCTGCGCCTTGCCGGTGATCGTCCATTGCGACCCGTCGCGCGTGACGGCAATTTCGCCGCCAAAGGGCAGGGCGTTTTCCAGGCACATGATGGCCAGAAACACCAGCCGCGCCTGGGCGCGGGGCACGTCGCCCCCAACCTGCCAGTGCACGCGCTGGCGCGCTGAGATGGCAAGGTCCGACAGGATGCGCCGCAACTCGGCTTCGGCCACGGGTTCCTGACCTGCCGCGCCAAAGGCAAGTCGGAAAAACCGTATACGTGCCTGCGCATTGGCGAGACTGTCATGGACCAGCGCCAGTTCCGCGCCGCCACTGCCGCCCATCTGCATCAGTTCCAGGCCGTTGCCGATCGCCCCGACCGGGCTGATCAGGTCGTGGCAGATGCGCGACCCTACCAAGGCCGCCAACTGGGCGTTATGATTGGTCAATCTCTCCTCCCACGAAAGGCGATGGCCATGGACGACCTGAACGGATTTTTGGAACCGGGGATGCGTGTCAGACACCCGATGTGCCCCGATTGGGGGGTCGGGCAGGTACAATCACGCATCGGCACTCGTATAACAGTCAACTTTCCGGAAGCCGGCAAGGTGGTGATCGAAGGCACCCGCGTGGCACTGGAACCCGTCTTTGATGACTGACCCCGGTTAACAAACGGTTAGCACCCTTTCACCTTTTCGACAAACCTCTGTTTGTGTTGCCTTTCAGGGGCCATCTGCCTACACACGGGCGGACCCGATCCAAGGACCTGACTTTACCCATGCCGCACTCGCACGAGCCTTGTTTTTCGGTGCGTCTGGCACAGACCGCCGATGATCTGCGCGCGGCGCAGCGCCTGCGCTATGCGGTGTTCGTGGACGAGCTGGGCGGCGGCGGCGCGATGGTGGATCATGCCCAGCGGCTGGAACGCGACAGGTTCGACCCCTATTTCGACCACATGCTTCTGCTGGACGAAGCATTGCCGACAGAGGATCAGGTGGTCGGTGTCTACCGGCTGCTGCGCTGTGATCAGGCGGCGCGGGTCGGGCAGTTCTATTCCGAGGACGAGTATGACCTGAGCGTGCTGAAAACCTCGGGTCGGCGGCTGCTGGAGCTTGGCCGGTCATGCCTTCAGCGCGATTATCGCGGGGGGATTGGGATGTTCCACCTTTGGAACAGCCTGGCCGCCTATGTCGCTGAACACCAAGTGGAAATCCTGTTTGGTGTCGCGTCCTTCCATGGCACGGATGTCGATGCGCTGGCCGGTCCGTTGTCGTTGCTGCATCACGGTCATCTGGCACCGCCGGACCTGCGGGTGCGCGCACGCGCGCCGCATTTCGCGGTCATGGACCGGATCGCGCCGGACGTGCTGGATCGCCGGGCCGCGGTGCTGGAGATCCCGTCGCTGATCAAGGCCTATCTGCGCCTGGGTGGCTTTGTCGGTGAAGGCGCGTGGATTGATCATGAATTCAATACGATAGACGTCTGTCTTGTTCTGGATACCGCCCGGATGAGCGACCGGCAGCGCGCGATCTATACCAAGGGCGTCGGAGGATGACGCCCCCATCGGGCCGCCAATGGGAGATGCCACCCGAGCCTCCGCCTGCGAAGATTTCGCCGATGGGTTGGTTGCGTGCGGGGGTTCGGGCGGCGGTTTTGATCCCGGTGATCGTGATCTGCCTGCTGTTGATGGTGCTGGGAAACACGCTGTTCGAGCGTGTTTTCTTCAAGCAAAGCAGGCCTTTGACGCCCTATCTTACCGTTTTCGTCTGCCGGATGTTCCTGTGGGTGACCGGCATGCGCTATGCCCGGCGCGGCAGGCGGATGGACCGGCGCGGCGCGGTGGTTGCGAACCATTCGTCCTGGCTGGACATCTTTGCGCTGAACGCGGGCAAGCGGATCTACTTCGTGTCCAAGGCCGAGGTGCGCGGCTGGCCCGGTATCGGCTGGCTGGCGTGGGCGACGGGTACGGTGTTCATCGCCCGTGACCCGCGCGCGGCGCGGCTGCAACAGGCGGTGTTCGAGGACCGGCTGCTGGCCGGTCACAAGCTGCTGTTCTTTCCCGAAGGCACGTCGACAGACGGCATGGGGGTGCTGCCGTTCAAGACGACGCTGTTCCAGGCGTTCTTTTCGGATGAGCTGCGGCACGAGATGCACATCCAGCCCTGCACTGTCGTTTATCACGCCCCTGAAGGCGAGGATGAGCGGTTCTATGGCTGGTGGGGCGAGATGGGTTTTGGCCCGCATCTGATCAAGGTGCTGGCCGCGCGCAGGCAGGGCCGCGTCGAGGTGATCTATCACGCGCCGGTGCGGGTGGATGCGTTCCCCAACCGCAAGTCGCTGGCCGCCCATGTGGAAGAGGTTGTGCGGTCGGGCATGCCACCGGGGCGGCAGTAGGCGGGTTGGGGGTGGGTTGGCACCCACCCTACGTCATTGCGGCCTTGAGCGCGGCGAGTTCCGAGGCCGGGTCGCCTGCATCCCAGATCTCGGGACCGATGGCGAAGAAATCGGTCACCGGCGTCAGATCGCGGATGATGTCGGGCGTCAGCCCGCCTTCGGCCACCACGGGCAGCTCGATCATGGCCGACCACCACGCGAACAATTCGCGCTCGGCCAGGGTGCCATCGCCAAGGGTGGCGCCGGACAGCGGCCCGAAGCTGATGTAATCCGCCCCGGCCTCGCCCGCGTTCATGGCGTCATGGCGCGACGCGCCGCAGAACGCGCCGATGATGGCATCCTGCCCCAGTTCCTTGCGGGCGGCGCGCATGCCGCGTACGCCGTCGGGCAGGTGCACACCGTCCAGGCCCAGCCGTTCAACCATCAGGATATGGCTGTCGATCACCAGCGCCACGTCGCGGGCATGGGTCACCTCGCGCAGGGTGTCTGCGGCGCGGGCGATGCGGTCCTCGTCGCGGGTGGCCATGGTCAGCCGGACGCAGGCGACCTCGTGCGCGTCAAGCACGCCCGCCAATGCGTCGGGAAACTGGCTGAGTTCGAACTCGGCCGGGGTGATCAGGTAGATCTGTGGCTGCTCGGGCGTGGGCATTTGGGCCTCCTGCGATGGGTCTGGCTCCTATAGCGCGGAAAATGCAGCCGCGCCAAGGGGGTGGCGCGCATCCGCCCTTTTCAGGCCAACCGGTTTGGCATACCAGAGCGCCAATGACCCGAATGGAGCCTGAAATGCACAACGATCAGCCGCAACCTGCCTTTGTTCTTGTGCGCCCGCAGATGGGCGAGAATATCGGTGGCGCGGCGCGGGCGATGTGGAATTTCGGGCTGGACCGCATGCGCGTGGTGGCCCCGCGCGACGGCTGGCCCAACCCTCGCGCCGTGGCGATGTCGAGCGGAGCAGGCCGCCTGCTGGACGAGGCGATGCTGTGCGACACCCTTGGGGCTGCGCTGGCCGATTGCACCTATACCTATGCCACCACGGCGCGGGCGCGCGATCTGACCAAGCCGGTGTTCAGCCCCGAGGGCGCGATGCGCGACGCCGCCGCGCGTCTGGCCACGGGCGAGCGGGTGGCGGTGATATTCGGCCCCGAGCGCGCAGGGCTGGAGAACGAGGACGTGGCGCAGGCCAATGCGATCATCACCGTGCCGGTGAACCCCGATTTCCCGTCGCTGAACCTGGCGCAATGCGTGTTGCTGACGGGGTATGAGTGGCGCAGGCAGGCCGGTCCAGCCACCGATGACTCGGTCGAGGTCAGCCGCAGCGACTGGGCCAGCACGCTGGAGATCGAGAAGCTGGCCGATCATTACGAGGAACGGCTGGAGGATGCGGGCTTCTTTTTTCCCGCCACCAAGGCCGAAAGCATGAAGCTGAACCTGCGCAATCTGTGGTCGCGGATGCGGCTGACGCGGGCGGATGTGCAGATGCTGCACGGGGTCATGCGGCAGATGGTGCGCTGGAAAGAGCGTGGATGATCCATTGGTCGCACTGGACGCCATGACAGGCGCGGCTTACCTTTCGCGCAACGCAATCGGAGGCAGGGCATGAGCGGGAAACGCAAGCTTTTCGAAGAGGTTGAAAGCCGTGACGCGGTGGCGGCACCCAAAGGCGGCGCCATCGACCGGGCGGCACGCCGGGGCGCGCGCGGGGCGATCCGCCTGTGGCTGATGCTGCTGTTCGCGCTGGTCGTGGTGATGATCGCCGTGGGCGGCCTGACCCGGCTGACCGACAGCGGGCTGTCGATCACCGAATGGGCCCCGATCAAGGGCGCGATCCCGCCGATGACCGCCGAGGACTGGCAGCGCGAGTTCGACGCCTATCGCCAGATCCCGCAATACCAGTTGCAGAACAAGGGCATGAGCCTGACCGAGTTCCAGTTCATCTACTGGTGGGAATGGGGCCACCGGCAATTGGGCCGGGTGATCGGGCTGGTCTGGGCGCTTGGGTTTTTCGGTTTTCTGGTGGCGCGCAAGATCCCCGTCGGCTGGACGCCGCGCCTGTTTTTCCTGGGCGTTCTGGGCGGCGCGCAGGGCGCGATCGGCTGGTGGATGGTCGCCTCGGGGCTGGAGGGCGAGATGCTGTCAGTCGCATCATACCGGCTGGCGGTGCATCTGGGACTGGCCTTTGTCATCCTGGGGTTCATCGCGTGGTATGTGTTCCAGCTGGGCCGCGAGGAACGCGACCTGATGCAGGCCCGCCGCGCCCGCGAGGGCAAGCTGTTCGGCATGGGCACCGGGTTGATGCATTTCGCATTCCTGCAAATCCTGCTGGGCGCGCTGGTCGCGGGCATCGACGCGGGCCGCAACTATACCGACTGGCCGCTGATGGCGGGTGGCTTTCTGCCGCCGGATCTGTTCGTGCTGGAACCGCTGTGGCGCAATTTCTTCGAGGATGACGGGCTGGTGCAGTTCATGCACCGGATGGCGGGGTATCTGCTGTTCATCTTTGGCATCGTCGTCTGGGTGCGCGCGCGGCGTTCGCCGCATGGCACCACGCGCTTTGCCTTTAACGCCGTTCTGGCGGTGATGCTGGTGCAGATGGTGCTGGGGATCGTCACGGTGATCTATTCCGCACCGTGGCAGATTGCCATCGTGCACCAGTTCGGGGCCGTGGTGCTGTGGGTGCTGATCCTGCAGGCGCGGTTCTTCGCGGGCTATCCGGTATTTGCATCCGTCAGGGGGACAGCATGAGTTTCGACGATTTGATGGCGTATGAGCGTCAGACGCAGGCGCTGTCGCAGGTGGCCGGGCGTCTGGGCTGGGATCAGGAAACCGTCATGCCGCGCGGCGCCGGCGATCAGCGGGCCGAAGAAATGGGCGCTGTGGCCGCCATCCTGCACGAGCGGCGCACAAGTGGCCGTGTGGGCGACTGGCTGGCCGCGATCGACGATAGCACGCTGGATGCGGTGGGGCAGGCGCAGATGCGCCATATCCGCCGCGACTATGCCCGCGCCACACGGCTGCCCGGCGATCTGGCGGCCGAGATTGCCCGCACTCGGTCGCTGGCCCATCAACGCTGGGCCGAGGCGCGGGCCCGCGAGGATGTGGCGCATTTCCTGCCGATGCTGGCGCGCATGGTCGATCTGAAACGGGCCGAGGGCGCGGCGCTGGCCGAAAACGGCGACGCCTATGACGCGCTGTTGCAGGATTACGAGCCGGGGGCCACGGCGGCAGGGCTTGAGGCGATGTTCGGCGCGTTGCGCCCGCGTCTGGTGGCGCTGCGCGCCGCTTGTCTGGAGAGGCCCGCGCCCAAGGGGCTGTCGGGCACGTTCGACGAAGCTGCGCAGATGCGCCTGTCGCGGATGCTTGCCAAGACATTCGGCTATGACATGGCGCGGGGCCGGGTGGACAAGGCGGTGCATCCGTTCAGTTCCGGCTCGGGCGACGATGTGCGGATCACCACCCGCACGGCCGCGGACGATCCGTTCAACTGCCTGTATTCCACCATTCACGAGGTCGGGCATGCGTCCTATGAACAGGGGATCGATGCAGCGTATCGGCTGACGCCGCTGGGGCAGGGCGTGTCGATGGGCGTGCATGAAAGCCAGTCGCGGATCTATGAAAATCAGATCGGCCGCAGCCGCGCCTTTACCGGCTGGCTGCACGAGCGGATGCGCGAGGCGTTCGGCGATCTGGGCGTGGCCGATGCCGATGGGTTCTATGCCGCGGTAAACACCCTGAAACCCGGATACATCCGGACCGAGGCCGACGAGGTGCAGTATAACCTGCACGTGCTGTTGCGGTTCGATCTGGAGCGTGACCTGATCGCCGGGCGGCTGGAGGTGGATGATCTGGAAGAGGCGTGGAACGCGCGCTTTCTGGCCGATTTCGGCTATGCGGTGGACAAGCCGTCGAACGGCTGTTTGCAGGATGTGCACTGGTCCGAGGGGCTGTTCGGCTATTTCCCGACCTACACGCTGGGCAATGTCTATGCCGGGTGCCTGATGCAGGCGTTGGCACGCGACCTGCCCGACTGGGAAGCGCACCTTGCCAAGGGCGATCTGACAGCCGTGACCGGCTGGCTGCGCGCGCGCGTGCAGCAGCACGGCGGCCTGTTCGAGCCGCGCGCGGTGATCGCGCAGGCCTGCGGCGGCACCGAGCCGGACGAGGGGCCGTTGCTGGACTACCTCGAGGCCAAGTTCGGCGCGATCTACGGGCTGTAGCGTCAGGTCCTGGCGGCCTTGGCCTTTTCCTGCGCGATCACCTTTTCGGCCAGATCGCGGGCGATGGCAAAGGCCCCCTTGATCTTGTCGGCTTCGTTCTTCCAGTCGCGGCGCACGACGATCTTGTTGTCCTTGACCTTGGCCAGCCCGCGCTGGTCCTGAATGAACTCGACCAGACCCTGCGGGCTGGCGAACTTGTCGTTGTGAAACTGGATCGTCGCACCCTTTGGCCCGGCGTCCAGCTTGGCGATCCCGGCGCGCTTGCACATCGCCTTGATCCGCACCACCAGAAGCAGGGTGTTCACCTCGCGCGGGAGCTTGCCGAAACGGTCGATCAGCTCGGCGGCAAAGCCCTCAAGCTCGACCTTGGTGGTCAGCGACGACAGGCGGCGATACAGGCCCAGCCGCACGTCCAGATCGGGCACGAATTCCTCGGGGATCAGCACCGGCACACCGAGGTTGATCTGCGGCGCCCATTGGCCATCGGCCTCGGACAGGCCCTCCATCTCGCCGGTGCGGATCTTGGCGATCGCCTCTTCCAGCATGGTCTGGTACAACTCGTATCCCACGTCGCGCATCTGGCCCGACTGTTCCTCGCCCAGCAGGTTGCCGGCCCCGCGGATGTCCAGATCCTGCGATGCCAGCGTGAAGCCCGCGCCAAGACTGTCCAGACTGCCCAGAACGCGCAGGCGCTTTTCGGCGGCGGGGGTCAGCCGCGCGCGCGGCTTGGTGGTCAGGTAGGCATAGGCGCGGGTCTTGGCCCGGCCCACGCGGCCCCGGATCTGGTACAGCTGCGACAGGCCGAACATGTCGGCGCGGTGCACGATCATGGTGTTGGCGGTGGGGATGTCCAGACCGGATTCGACGATGGTGGTGGCCAGCAGCACATCATACTTGCCATCGTAAAAGGCGTTCATCCGGTCATCCAGCTCGCCCGCCGCCATCTGGCCGTGGGCCACAACATAGGTGAGCTCGGGCAGTTGGCTGCGCAGAAACTCCTCGATCTCGGGCAGATCGCTGATGCGCGGGACGACATAGAAGGACTGTCCGCCGCGATAATGCTCGCGCAGCAGCGCCTCGCGGATCGTGACCGGGTCGAATTCGGACACATAGGTGCGGATCGCCAGACGGTCCACGGGCGGCGTGCCGATGATCGACAGGTCGCGCACGCCCGACAACGACAGTTGCAGCGTGCGCGGGATCGGCGTGGCGGTCAGGGTCAGCACATGCACATCGGTGCGCATCTGTTTCAGCCGTTCCTTGTGGCTGACGCCGAAATGCTGTTCCTCGTCGATCACCAGCAGGCCAAGGTTCTGGAATTTCACCGATTTCGCCAGCAGGGCATGGGTGCCCACGACGATGTCCACCGTGCCCCTGGCCAGACCTTCGCGGGTCTGGGTCGCCTGCTTGGCCGGGACAAAGCGCGACAGCGCGCGCACCTCCAGCGGGAAGCCCCGGAACCGCTCGGCGAAGCTTTTGAAATGTTGACGGGCCAGCAGGGTGGTGGGGGCGATCACCGCCACCTGCACGCCCGACATCGCGGCGATGAAGGCGGCGCGCATCGCAACCTCGGTCTTGCCGAAACCCACATCTCCACAGATCAGCCGGTCCATCGGTTGCCCGCTGGTCATGTCGGCCAGCACATCCTCGATCGCGCGCAGCTGATCGTCGGTTTCGGTATAGGGGAACCGCGCGCTGAACTCTTCCCAGGCATGGGGCGGCGGTTCCAGCACCGGAGCCTTGCGCAGGGCGCGTTCGGCAGCGATCCGGATCAGCCGGTCGGCCATCTCGCGAATGCGCTCTTTGAGCTTGGCCTTCTTGGCCTGCCATGCCCCGCCGCCCAGACGATCGAGCAACCCTTCCTCGTGGCCAAACCGCGACAGCAGCTCGATATTCTCGACCGGCAGATACAGCTTGGCGCTTTCGGCATATTCCAGCAGCAGGCATTCGTGGGCCGCCCCGGCGGCGGTCACCACCTCAAGCCCGTGATAGCGCCCGACACCGTGATCGACATGCACGACCAGATCGCCGGGCGACAGCGATTGCGCCTCGGTCAGGAAGTTGTCGGCGCGGCGGCGTTTCTTTGGTGCGCGGATCAGCCGGTCGCCCAGCACGTCCTGCTCGGAAATCACGGTCAGCCCGTCGGCAGTGAAACTCTGTTCCAGCGGCCAGACCGCCAGATGCAGCCCGTGCTTGCCCAGGCCCTTCATGTCGCGCAGATGCACCGCGCCCACCAGACCCTCGTCACCGATCAGCCCGTCCAGCCGTTCGCGCGCGCCTTCGGAGTACGACGCCACGACGACCGGGCCATCGGCCATCCGCGCGCGGATATGGTCGGCCAGGGCCGCGAACAGGTTCAGCTGTTCGGCCTGCCGCTCGGGGGCAAAGTTGCGCCCGACACGCCCGCCCGCGTCGATGACCCCCGGCCCGGTGGCCTGTGGCAACGGATGAAACTGCAGCTCTCGCCGATTACCCATCGCCGCCTGCCAGCTTTCGTCATCCAGATACAGCAGCCCCGGCGGTACGGGTTTGTAGACCGTATCGCCACGGCCCTTCTGCGTCATCGCCTCGTGCCGCGTGTCGTATTGGTCAACGATCCCATCCCAGCGCGACAGGCGGGTGGCGGTCACCTGATCGTCCATCGTGACGCTGGCCTGCGGCAGATAGTCGAACAGCACTTCAAGCCGCTCGTGAAAGAACGGCAGCCAGTGCTCGACGCCCTGATGCTTGCGGCCTGCACTGACCGCCTCGTACAGCGGATCGTCAGTGCCGGCCGCGCCGAATTCGATGCGGTAGTTCTGCCGGAAACGCAGGATCGCGGCCTCGTCCAGGATCACCTCGGACACGGGGGCCAGTTCGACCACGCTCATCTTGGCGGTGGTGCGCTGGGTGACAGGGTCGAACCGCCGCGCGCCATCCAGCGTGTCGCCAAAGAAATCCAGCCGCACCGGACCGGACTCGCCCGGGGGGTAGATGTCGATGATGCCGCCGCGAATGGCATAGTCGCCCGGTTCGGTGACGGTGGCAGCCTGCACGAAACCCATGCGCACAAGGAAATCGCGCAACGCGGCCTCGTCCACACGGTCACCGACCCGGGCGGTGAACGCCGCCTCGCGCAGCGTGTCGCGGGCAGGCAGGCGCTGCATCGCGGCGCTGACCGTGGTCAGCAGCACGCATGTCGACGGCGCACCATGCACCAGCCCGGCCAGCGTGGCCATGCGCGCGGCGGAAATGTCGGCATGCGGGCTGACCCGGTCATAGGGCAGGCAATCCCAAGCCGGAAACCGCAGGATTGGCATGTCGGGGGCGAAAAAACGCAAGGCGGATTCCATCGCCGCCATGCGCTTGTCATCGCGCGCGACATGGATCACCGGCGCACCGCTGCGCGCCACCTCGTTCAGGATCAGGCGGGCATCAAACCCCTCCGGGGCGCCCCCAACCGTGATTTTGCTCATCATCTACCTGCTGTTCGATCGCGCCCATCGGCCCGAAATGGTTGCCCATCCCCGCCCTGAGGTTTTGATACATACCCCACATGGCGGTGATGAAAATGGCGATCATGCCCACGACCTGCACCATGATCCGGTGACGCCACAGGACCCTGCGCAGATCGGGGCCCGCGACACGGCGCATCTGGATCAACCGGGCGGTGTTGAGGCTGAGACCACCGACGATGGCCATGGGAAAGCCCATCAGGAACACCGCCTGCGCCATCTGCACGCCGTAGACGAACCCGATCAGCGCCAGCGAGGTGAGCAGAAAACTGCTAAACCCCAGCAGCCACAGGCCCGACACGCGCGAAATGCCCAGCAGGCGGTTGGTCATGATCCGGGTCATGTCCTCGAGATCGGTCTGTGCCTGACCCTCGCGGCTGGCGGCCCGGCTGACCATGTCAAACGGGATGCCCAGCACCCAATGGCTGGCAGTCGACCACAGCACGGCAAGCGCGATCCAGTACCAGATACTGGAAAACGAACGCAGATCAATCAGGTCGGTGATTGTGTCAAACAAGTCCAATGCGGTGCCTCAACAACCTTGGTGCGTTTCTGTATCCCCCCTTTGCGGCAATTCCTACCCTTGAGATGGCGGAATTTACATGCCAGTGCTTTTGCACGCCCCAGCCAAGGACAAGACCAAGATGACACCCAGCCAGGCCCCGTTCCCCGCGACACGTTTTCGCCGCACGCGCCAAAGCGCGCAGATCCGCGCATTGGTGCAGGAAAACACCCTGAGCGTGGGCGATCTTATCTGGCCTGTGTTCCTGCGTGACGGCAAGGATGTGCGCGAGCCGGTTGCGTCAATGCCCGGGGTCGAGCGGCTGAGCATCGACAAGGTCGTCGAGGCCGCGCGCGAGGCGGCCAGCCTTGGCATCCCGGCGATCTGCCTGTTTCCCTATACCGATCCGTCGAAAAAGACCGAGGACTGCGCCGAGGCGTGGAACCCCGACAACCTGTCCAACACAGCCACCCGCGCGATCAAGGACGCGGTGCCCGACATCGCGGTGATGACCGATGTGGCGCTGGATCCGTATAACAGCCTTGGCCATGACGGGTTTGTCGTCGACGGCAAGATACCGAACGATGAAACGGTCGAGGCGCTGGTGAAACAGACACTCAGCCAGGCGCGCGCCGGGGCCGACATCATCGGGCCCAGCGACATGATGGATTCGCGGATCGGGGCGATGCGCGCCGCGCTGGAAGCCGAAGGGTTCAAGGACGTGATGATCCTGTCCTACGCCGCCAAGTATGCCAGCGCGTTCTACGGACCGTTCCGCGATGCGGTGGGGGCCAGCGGCGCGCTGGTGGGCGACAAGACCACCTATCAGATGAACCCGGCCAACTCCGACGAGGCGCTGCGCCTTGTCGAGCGTGACCTGCGCGAAGGGGCCGACATGGTGATGGTCAAGCCCGGCATGCCCTATCTGGATATCTGCCGCCGCGTCAAAGACGCCTTTGGCGCGCCGACCTATGCCTATCAGGTGTCGGGCGAATACGCGATGATCGCGGGTGCGGCGCAGAACGGCTGGATCGACGGGCAAAAGGCCATGCTGGAAAGCCTGATGTGTTTCAAGCGCGCAGGCTGTGACGGGGTGCTGACCTATTTCGCGCCGCAAGTGGCGCGCATTTTGAACGGCTGAGGCTCGGCGCAAGCCGTGGCATCATCCCGCGCAAGGGACACAAGCCGTAGTGACAGGCCGGCAGCTTGCGCCTATACTCCGGGGCAGACCGGGGAATAACACCGGCAGCAGAGCAGTCAGGCAATCACGAGGCAGGCCCTTCCATGACCCATCTTTCCCGACGCAGCTTTACGCTGGCAGCACTTGCTGGTGTGGGCGTGACCGCCGCTTGCGGCAATGGCATTGGCAGCACCGGCGGTGCAACGATCGACGCGCGCGTCGATCAGACGCTGAACTATCTATACTCCAACTATCCCGGCACCCGCGACATCGGCGACAAGTCCAGCGGCCAGCTGGTCATGCCCCTGCTGACCGAGGCAGGCCTTGGCATCGGTGGCGGTTATGGCCGTGGCGCGCTGCGCGTCGGTGGGGTGACGGTGGACTATTACTCGGCCACCAAGGGTAGTTTCGGCCTGCAGATCGGGGCGCAGCAATATGCCCACGTTCTGTTCTTCATGAACCAGGAAGCATTGTCCAAGTTCCGCCGCTCGTCCGGCTGGGCGGCAGGGGCCGATGTGGAATACGTGTTCAACGACAAGGCCGAGAACATCCGTGCGGAAACCACGACATCAAGCTCCCCGGTGCTTGCGGTGATCTTTGGTCAGGCAGGTCTGAAGGTCGGAGCGACGCTGGAAGGCGTGAAATACACCCGCATCATCGCCTGATCCCAAAGGCGCGCGTCCTGACGGGGCGCGCAGACCGCTGCGCGCAAGCCGGCATGATCAATGCAGGGTGAATTCATCAATGCAGGGTGAATTCGCCCACAACGTTGCGCCATTCCCCCGGCGAGATCATCTTGCGATGGGTGAACCGGACAGAATGCAACGGTCCCTCGATCTCGTCCTGCCAGAACTCGATGAACTTGAACAGCCGCGGATGATCCGGGGCAAGGTCATAGTCCTGCCAGACAAAGGTGTTCAGCACATGGGTATAGTCGGGCATGTGATAGAAGAATTCCGCTGTGGTCAGCCCGTATCCTTTCAGCATCAGTTCGGTCTCGCTTGCAGCCATTTCGCACCTCGTTCCTGTCGCGCTGAAGGGAATCATGCCTGAAGGAAATTAATTTTCAACAAAAACAGTATATTGGCAGGCTTGTGTGGTGGCTGCCAGCGCCTGCCGGGATCGGGCATTGCACCCCATATCATGGCTCTGATATAGTTCAGCCAACAATATATTGACCGCTGGAAAAGAACGGGCAGAACACGTGAACGACACGCCGGAAACTCCTGAAAACGATGATGAAAACGGCCCCGAGCGCCCTGTATACGAGGGGCCGTCGATATCCATCACCGACGAGATGAAGTCATCCTATCTCGATTACGCGATGTCGGTGATCGTCAGCCGGGCCATTCCCGATCTGCGCGACGGGCTGAAACCCGTGCACCGGCGCATCCTTTACGCGATGCACGAGGCGGGCAACACGCATGACAAGCCCTATCGCAAATCCGCCCGCGCGATCGGCGACGTGATGGGCAAGTACCACCCGCATGGCGACAGCGCGATCTACGATGCGCTGGTGCGGATGGCGCAGGATTTCTCGATGTCGCTGCCGTTGCTGGACGGGCAGGGCAACTTTGGCTCGATGGACGGCGACAGCCCCGCCGCCATGCGGTACACCGAAGTGCGGATGGACAAGCCTGCCGCCTATGTGCTGGCCGATATCGAAAAGGAAACGGTCGATTTTCAGGACAACTACGATGGCAAGGACCGCGAACCAACGGTTCTGCCCGCGCGTTTTCCCAACATGCTGGTCAATGGTGCGGGCGGTATCGCTGTCGGCATGGCGACAAACATTCCGCCGCATAACCTGGGCGAGGTTGTGGATGCCACGCTGGCCCTGATCGACGATCCGGACCTGTCCAGCGAGCAGTTGATCGAATATGTGCCCGGGCCCGATTTCCCCACCGGCGGCATCATGCTGGGGCGTTCTGGTGCACGAAAGGCCTATCTGGAAGGGCGTGGCAGCGTCGTCATCCGGGCGAAAACCCGGGTCGAGGAGATCCGCAAGGACCGCTATGCCATCATCATCGACGAGATTCCCTATCAGGTGAACAAGGCCACGATGATCGAACGCATCGCCGAACAGGTGCGCGAAAAGAAGATCGAAGGCATCGCCCACGTACAGGACGAATCCGACCGTGACGGCGTGCGCGTGGTGATCGAACTGAAACGCGACGCCACCGCCGAGGTGGTGCTGAACCAGCTGTTCCGCTTTACCCCGATGCAGACCTATTTCGGCTGCAACATGCTGGCGCTGAACGGCGGTCGGCCTGAAACGCTGACGCTGCGCCGGTTCCTGACAAGCTTTATCGATTTCCGCGAAGAGGTGGTGGCCCGGCGCACCGCCTATGACCTGCGCCGCGCGCGCGAGCGCAGCCATGTGCTGTGCGGTCTGGCCGTCGCGGTCAGCAACGTGGACGAGGTTGTGGCGACCATCCGCGCCTCTGCCGACGCCGCAGAGGCGCGCGAAAAGCTGATGACGCGGCGCTGGCCTGCGGGCGACATCCTGCCCTATATCGCGCTGATCGACGATCCGACCCACAAGGCGAACGAGGATGGCACCTATAACCTGTCCGAGATTCAGGCGCGTGCCATTCTGGATCTGCGTCTGCAACGCCTGACGCAGTTGGGTGTCAAGGAAGTCACCGACGAGCTGGAAGAGCTGGCCGGCAAGATCAAGGAATACCTCGAGATCCTGAGCAGCCGCGAGCGCATCATGGGCCTGATCAGCGACGAGCTGCACGAAGTGCGCGAGCTGTTCGCCGTTCCCCGCCGCACCCAGATCGTCGACTGGTCGGGCGACATGGAAGACGAAGACCTGATCGAACGCGAGGACATGGTCGTGACGATCACGCAGGGCGGCTATATCAAGCGCACGCCGCTGGTCGATTTCCGCGCCCAGAAACGCGGCGGCAAGGGGCTGTCGGGGGGCGCGCTCAAGGATGATGACGTCGTTACCAACCTGTTCGTCGCCAACACCCATACGCAGCTTCTGGTCTTCACGACCGATGGCATGGTCTACAAGCTGAAAACCTGGCGGCTGCCGATGGGTGGTCGCACGTCCAAGGGCAAGGCGATCGTCAATATCCTGCCGATCCAGCCGGGAACTTCCGTGGCCGCGATCATGCCGGTTGACCGCCCCGAGGCGGAATGGGACGACCTGCAGATCTTCTTTGCCACCTCGGCGGGCGATGTGCGGCGCAATGCGCTGTCGGATTTCACCAATGTCATGCGCAACGGCAAGATCGCGATGGACCTGCCCGAAGGCGTCGAAATGGTCAGCGCGCGCATCTGTTCCGAAGAGGACGATGTGATGCTGGTCACCGATTCCGGCCGTGCGATCCGCTTCCCGACAACCGAAGTGCGGGTGTTTAAGGGGCGCAAGTCGACCGGCGTGCGGGGCATCCGGCTGATGGGGGATGACAGGGTCGTGTCGATGTCCGTCATCCGGCATTTCGAGGCGACGCCAGAGGAACGCGTTGCCTATCTCAAGATGCGGCGCGCCGTGGCCGGGCTGACCGATGATGCCGAGACCGATGACGAGGAAACGGCGGTCGCGGGAGAGTTGAACTCGGAACGCTATGCCGAGATGTCGGCGGCGGAAAACCTGATCCTGACCATCAGCGCGGGCGGCACCGGCAAGCTGTCGTCGTCGCACGATTACCCGGTGCGTGGACGTGGCGGCATGGGCGTGGCGGCGATGGACCGCGCCATGCGCGGCGGCGCGCTGGTGGCGTCGTTCCCGGTGGAAATGGACGATCAGATCATGCTGGCGACGTCCAAGGGGCAGTCGATCCGCGTCCCGGTCGAGGGGATTTCCTTTCGCTCGCGCAGCGCCGGTGGCGTCAAGGTGTTTGACACCGGCAAGGGCGAAACCGTGGTCAGCGTGGCCTGGATCGCCGATCAGGGCGACGAGGACGATGCGGAAGCATGACCATGGGGCTGCGCGGATTTCTGGAAAATCTGCGCAGTTTTTCTTTAAGACGTTAATTTGCTTGCAACCCGGCTTGCGCCAGTCTGACGTAAACAAGGGATGCACCAATGAACCTCTACACCTGCACCATCGATCTCAAGAACGACGCCAGGGCGCTGAACTTTGCCAAGGCGCTGGATGACTGGATGGGCCATCTGCGGGCGCAGGGCGTGATCCTGCGCTGGCGGCTGCTACGGCGTAAACTGAACCTTGCCGCCGGGCCGTACCGCGATTTCTTGCTTGAGATCGAGGTCGAGGATCTGAGCCAGCTTGATCGCGCCTTTCGCGTGCTGGGTCAGCATGATGACAACGTCGATACACTCTACCGCGCGGTGAACAGCCAGATTGCCGTGGCCGAATTCGCGCTGTACCGCCCCTTTCCCGACCCCGAGCGCAGCGAACGCATGGCATTGGTGTGAGACGTCACAGGGTTATCTCGTAACGGGTATTCATACAGATCTCGACCAGGTAATGCAGCAGCACAGGAATGGTGCGGTCAGAGGTTTCGCGATCCGGTGTCGGGAGGTATCAATCCAAGGGTGAAAAGCGCCATATGCCAAAAGTGTTCCGGCTGTTATCGGGGCGCGGCAGGCCCATCAGCGCATTGGCGCGGGTGACGGATTTCAGCGCGCAGGCCAGTTCCAGAAACGCCATCTGCGCATCAGGCCGCGCCGTGCGGGTCATTTCTCTTGTCGGGCCTTTTGCGCGGCCTGCGCCTTTTGATGCAACAGTTTGCGGGCGCGATCCACCGCCATGCGCACACGGATCGAGGCCATGAAGGCCTCTTGCGCTGGGGTGGAGGATGCCGCGAGGCTGGTCGCAATCTGCGTGATCAGCGCGTCATCGCCGGTCGCTTCGACCAATTTGATCGTGTCGCGTGCCAGTTCGTCGGCCAGATCCTCGGTCATTCCCATGGCGTCACCTTGTTGTTTCGGTCAGGCGGCGTTTCACGTAGTCGGAAACGCTGTCGATCATCGTATCCATATGCGGTTCTTCGAAGAAGTGCCCTGCGCCGTCGATCTGCTCGTGGGTGATGGTGATTCCGCGCTGTTCATGCAGTTTGTTGACAAGGCTGACGGTATCGGCTGGCGGGGCCACGCGATCGGCGGTGCCGTTGATCACCAGCCCCGAAGCCGGGCAGGGGGCCAGAAAACTGAAATCATACATGTTTGCGGGCGGAGCAACCGAGACGAAACCGGTGATTTCCGGTCGCCGCATCAGCAGCTGCATCCCGATCCAAGCGCCGAAGCTGAAGCCCGCGACCCAGCAATGCTTGGGGTTGTTGTTCATCGACTGCAAGTAATCCAGCGCCGAGGCGGCATCCGACAGCTCGCCGATGCCCTGATCGTATTCGCCCTGGCTGCGCCCGACGCCGCGGAAATTGAACCGCAGCACGGTAAAGCCCATGTTGTAAAAGGCGTAATGCAGGTTATAGACGACCTTGTTGTTCATGGTGCCGCCGAATTGTGGATGCGGGTGCAGCACGATAGCTATCGGGGCGTCGCGTTCCTTTTGCGGATGGTAGCGGCCTTCGAGGCGACCTTCGGGTCCGGGAAAAATGACCTCGGGCATGGCGATCCTTGTCTGTTATGGCTAGGGGCGGTTTCTTGACGAAGACGCTTAAGCACTTTAGAATTGTTCTAATGTCCGGCGCGTGCCGGTCTGGGCTGCAAGCGAGATAAGCCTTTCGTCTTGCAAGGTCAATCTGTTGGCGGGGTGTGCGATGAAACTGAGTACCAAGGGGCGCTATGCGATGGTGGCGCTGGCCGATATCGCGCTGCAACCGGCCGGATCTCTGGTGACTTTGGGCGATATCTCGCGGCGGCAGGATGTGTCGCTGCCGTATCTGGAGCAGTTGTTCGTAAAGCTGCGGCGCGCAGGGCTGGTCGAGTCGGTGCGAGGACCGGGGGGAGGATACCGTCTGGCCAAGTCGCCTTCGGCCATCCGGGTGGTCGATGTGCTGTCGGCTGTGGATGAGACCGTCAATGCCATGCACAAGGGGGCCGGGGCCAGTGGCGGGCTGTCGGGCAGCCGCGCGCAGTCTCTGACCAACCGGTTGTGGGAGGGGCTGAGCGCGCAGGTCTATGTGTTCTTGCACCAGACGCGGCTGTCGGACGTGATCGACAACGATCTGGCTCCGTGCCCGGCGGTGCCATCGCTGTTTTCCGTGGTGGATGAATGATTTGTCCCGTTCCGGCGGAGCGGGCTGGCGCCCGCGCTGAGGGAGCATCGCCTGCGCGATGCGGAATGAGGGGGCGCTGCCCCCTCAAACTCCCCCGGGATATTTGAGGAGAGAGGAAGCAGCATGGCGGGTGACCGCGTCTATCTGGATTACAATGCCACGGCCGCGTTGCGGCGCGAGGCGCGTGACGCGATGGTTGCGGCGCTGGATCTGGTCGGCAATCCGTCAAGTGTGCATGCCGAGGGTCGTGCGGCCAAGGGCGTGATCGAGCGCGCGCGGGCGCAGGTGGCCACGGCCTTTGGCGCGGATGGCGCCGATGTGATCTTTACCTCGGGTGCGACCGAGGCGGCGGCGCTGGCCTGTGCCGGGCGCGGATTGCTGGGTTCCGGGATCGAGCATGACGCGGTGGGCGTATGGATCGACCCCTGTCTGCCGGTGGATGCGCAGGGGCGGGTCAATGTCGACACGCCCGAACGGACAGCTTTGCAGGCGGCGAACTCGGAGACCGGCGTGGTGCAGGAACTGCCCCCCGGTCTGGCGGTGGTGGATGCCACGCAGATATTCGGAAAGATGCCCTTTGCCTTCAACTGGGCGGGCTGCCAGATGGCGCTGATTTCCGCGCACAAACTGGGGGGACCCAAGGGCATCGGCGCATTGGTGGTGCGGCGCGGCACCGATCTGGCGGCGCAGCTGCGCGGCGGCGGGCAGGAAATGGGCCGGCGCGCGGGCACCGAGAACGTGGCCGCGATCGCCGGATTCGGTGCGGCGGCAGAGGCTGCGGCCCGGGACCTGGCCGACGGGGTTTGGCAGCGTGTGCTTGGATTTAGAATAATTCTTGAGAAAGCCATTGAGGCTGGCGCAAATGAGACTATTTTGGTCGGGAAAGGGGCCACGCGCCTGCCAAACACCAGTTGCCTGATCACACCCGGCTGGAAGGGCGAGACGCAGGTGATGGCGATGGATCTTGCGGGCTTTGCCGTCAGCGCGGGCAGTGCCTGCTCGAGCGGCAAGGTGCGGGCCAGCGGAGTGCTGCTGGCGATGGGACATGACGAAGGGCAGGCGGCCAGCGCGATGCGGGTATCTCTGGGCCCTGATACGACCGAAGAGGATGTCCTGCGTTTTGCGGATGTCTGGCTGGACAAGTTGAAACGGCACCGCGCCCGCAGCGCGGCGTAACGAAGAAAGGATAGCCGATGACGGCACTGGACAAGGTAGAGGTGAAGGAAGGCGTCGACCAGGGAACAGTCGATGCAGTCAAATCCCTTGGCAAGTACAAGCATGGCTGGAACACCGATATCGAGATGGAGTATGCGCCCAAGGGCCTGACCACCGATATCGTGCGGCTGATTTCCGAAAAGAACGGCGAGCCCGAGTGGATGACGGAATGGCGGCTGGCGGCCTATGAGCGCTGGCTGACCATGAAGGAACCGGACTGGGCGATGGTCGATTACCCGACGATCGACTTTCAGAACCAGTATTACTATGCCCGCCCCAAGAGCATGGAGACCAAGCCCAAATCATTGGACGAGGTCGACCCCAAGCTGCTGGATACCTACAAGAAGCTGGGCATCCCGCTGAAGGAACAGATGATCCTGGCGGGCGTCGAGGGCGCCGAGGATGCACCCGCCGAAGGCCGCAAGGTGGCCGTGGATGCGGTGTTTGATTCCGTGTCGCTGGGCACGACCTTTCAGGCCGAGTTGAAGAAGGCCGGGGTGATCTTCTGTTCGATCTCCGAGGCGATCCGCGACCATCCCGATCTGGTCAAGAAGTATCTTGGCAGCGTTGTGCCGGTGACCGACAACTTCTATGCCACGCTGAACAGCGCGGTGTTCTCGGACGGGTCGTTCGTCTACATCCCGCCCGGCGTGCGCTGTCCGATGGAGCTGAGCACCTATTTCCGCATCAATGCCGAGAATACCGGCCAGTTCGAGCGGACGCTGATCATCGCTGACAAGGGCAGCTATGTCAGCTACCTCGAAGGTTGCACCGCGCCGCAGCGCGACACCAGCCAGCTGCACGCCGCCGTGGTGGAAATCGTGCTGCTGGAGGATGCCGAGGTGAAATACTCGACCGTCCAGAACTGGTATCCGGGCGACGAGGAAGGCAAGGGCGGCATCTACAACTTTGTCACCAAGCGCGCCGATTGCCGGGGTGACCGGGCCAAGGTGATGTGGACGCAGGTCGAGACCGGCAGCGCCGTGACGTGGAAATACCCGTCGTGCATCCTGCGCGGGGATGACAGCCAGGGCGAGTTCTATTCCATCGCCATCACCAACAACCACCAGCAGGCCGATACCGGCACCAAGATGGTGCATCTGGGCAAGAACACCAAGTCGCGCATCGTGTCCAAGGGCATCAGCGCGGGCTATGCGCAGAACACTTATCGCGGCTTGGTGTCGATGCACCCCAAGGCGACGAACAGCCGGAATTACACCCAGTGTGACAGCCTGCTGATCGGCGACAAATGCGGGGCGCATACGGTTCCTTACATCGAGGTGCGCAACAATTCGTCCCGGGTCGAGCACGAGGCGACCACCTCCAAGGTGGATGACGATCAGATGTTCTATTGCCGCAGCCGTGGCATGGACGAAGAGGCCGCCGTGGCCCTGATCGTCAACGGCTTTGCAAAGGAAGTGTTGCAGGCCCTGCCGATGGAGTTCGCCATGGAAGCGCAGCAACTGGTGGCGATCTCGCTGGAAGGCTCGGTGGGCTAAGGCCTGCCGGACAGGGTGGTGAGCAACTCGCTTGGATATCTGGCGCGCGCGCTTGCGCCGCTGCGGCCTTTGCGGATCGTCGATGTGGGGGCCAACCCGATCGAGGCACCGCCCTATGCCGCGCTGTTGCGGCGTGGGCTGGCGCAGGTCTGGGGGTTCGAACCACACCCCGAGGCCGCCGCAAGGCTGCGGGCTCAGGCATCCGGAGCGGTGACGGTGATCGAGGCGGCAGTCGGTCGGCCGGGTCGGGCGATGTTCAATGCCTATCCGGCCGCCGAGATGTCATCACTGTATAAACTATCATCGAAATCAATCGGATACCTAGGGCACTTCAAGCGGCATCTGAACACGGAAGACGCGATTGAAATGACGCTGGACACGCTGGATGCGATGCGTGACGTGCCGGATATCGACTGCCTCAAGGTCGATGCGCAGGGTGCCGAGGTGGATGTGATTGCCGGGGCACAATCCAAGCTGGCCCAAGCGGTGGCGGTTGTGGCGGAGATGCGGTTCTACCAGCTCTACGAGGATGAACCGGCCTTGCACGATCTGGATCGGACCTTGCGCGATCAGGGGTTTGTCCTGCACCGCTTTATCGCGCCCAAGTCGCGGATGCTGGGCAATTCGCAGGCGGCGCGGCTGAACCGGCGGGCGGTGGGCAGCCAGTTGATCGATGGCGATGCGGTCTATATCCGCAACCTTGAAGATCGGGACGATGTCAGCGACGAACAGCTTGGGCATCTGGCTCTGCTGGCCGATGCCGTGTTCGGCAGTCACGATCTGACGCTGTGGTGTCTGGATGAACTGGCCGCGCGCGGGGTCATCGCGGGCAAGGTGGCTGCCAAGTATGTCGACAAACTGCCCGACGGGTTCAAGGCGGAAGGGGCAAGCGCATGATTGTTACGACAACAAACACGATCGAGGGCCACAAGATCGTCGAGTATCGCGGCATCGTTGTGGGCGAAGCGATCATGGGCGCGAACGTGGTGCGCGATCTTTTCGCGGGCGTGACGGATATCATCGGGGGGCGATCGGGCGCGTATGAATCCAAGTTGCAGGACGCCCGCGAAACAGCCCTGCGCGAACTGGAGCAGCGCGTGCTGGCCGTGGGCGGCAACGCGGTCGTCGGCGTCGATCTGGATTACGAGATCGTTGGCAACTCGATGCTGATGGTCAGCGCCTCGGGCACCGCCGTGGTGCTCGCATGACCCAGACCACCCTGATCGAGCGCCCCGAATTGACCCTGCCCGAGGCCGAGGCAGCAATGCTGCGCGCGGCCTATGAGGGGGCGGGCAGCATTCTGGAGTACGGCTCGGGCGGGTCCACCGTGATGGCGGCGGAGCTGGGCAAGCGCGTGCTGTCGGTCGAAAGCGATCAGGCCTGGGCTCAGATGATGCGTGACTGGTTTGCGCAGAACCCTGCGCCGGGCGAGGTCGATGTGATCTGGTCCGACATCGGCCCGACCAAGGAATGGGGCCATCCGGTGAACGACGCCGAATGGAAACGCTTTGCCCGCTATCCGCTTGAGGTCTGGGATCTGCCCGAGTTCACGCATCCCGATGTGGTGCTGGTGGACGGGAGGTTTCGCGTCGGCTGCGCGCTGGCGGCGGCCTATCGCATCACACGGCCTGTTGCGCTGTATTTCGATGACTACGTCAATCGGCAACAATATCACGAGGTCGAGGATTTCCTTGGCCAGCCCGCCGCCATCGCCGGACGGATGGTGCGGTTCGATCTGACCCCGCAGCCGGTGCCGCCGGAACGGCTGTTGCGGATGGTCCACCTGATGACGCGGCCCTGAGCGCCGCAGCCTGAAACAAACGAATTGAAAGGAAGAAACATGCTGGAAATCAAGAATCTGCACGTCAAGCTGGAAGAAGAGGACAAGCAGATCCTCAAGGGTGTCGATCTGACGGTCGAGGCCGGCAAGGTCCATGCGATCATGGGCCCCAACGGCTCGGGCAAGTCCACGCTGTCCTATGTGCTGTCGGGACGCGACGGGTACGAGGTGACGGATGGCAGCGCCACGCTGGAAGGTGTGGACCTGATGGAGATGGAAGCCGAAGAGCGCGCCGCCGCCGGCCTGTTCCTGGCGTTCCAGTATCCGGTCGAGATTCCGGGCGTGGGCAACATGACCTTTCTGCGCACCGCCGTGAACGCGCAGCGCAAGGCCCGCGGTCAGGAGGAAATGTCCTCGACCGAGTTTCTGAAACTGATCCGCGAAAAGGCCAAGGATCTGAAGATCGACGCCGACATGCTGAAGCGTCCGGTCAACGTCGGCTTTTCGGGCGGCGAGAAAAAGCGCAACGAAATCCTTCAGATGGCCATGCTGGAGCCCAAGATGTGCATCCTGGACGAGACCGACAGCGGCCTGGACGTGGACGCGATGAAACTGGTCAGCGAAGGCGTGAATGCCCTGCGCGAGGCCGGGCGCGGGTTTCTGGTGATCACGCACTACCAGCGCCTGCTGGATCACATCAAACCCGATGTCGTGCACATCATGTCGGATGGGCGTATCATCAAGACCGGCGGGCCGGAACTGGCGCTGGAAGTCGAAAAGAACGGCTATGCCGATCTCAAGGCGGAGAATGCGTAATGGCACTTGCTCAGGCGAAAACAGACGCAACCGAGGCGCGGCTGGCCGCGATCGCGCTGCCGCAGGGCGGCGCGTGGATCACCGCCGCGCGTGATGCGGCGCTGGCGCGCGTGCGCGAGATGGGCCTGCCCGGACGGCGCGACGAGTATTGGAAATTCACCCGGCCCGACGCGCTGGTTCAGCCCGAGGCGCCCAAGGCCGCGATCTTTACCCATGACGAGGGCATGCCCTTCGAGGATATGGACCGCCTGCGCGTGGTGTTCGTGGATGGGGTGTTCGATGCGCAGGCCAGCGATGATCTGAGCGCCGCCTGGGTCGAGATTTCGCGGCTGGCCGACGCGGGCGCGCAGGATATCCATTGGGCCAAGGAACTTTATGGCAAGCTGGAAGAGGCGGGCCAGAATCCGGTGATGCGTCCGCTGGCTGCGCTGAACACGGCCAGCGCGACCGATGGCGTGGTCATCCGGGTAACCGGCAAGGCCGACAAACCTGTCAGCCTGACCTATCTGCGCCATGACGATAGCGCCGATGCCGTGCTGCATCATGTCATCAAGCTGGAAGAGGGTGCCGAGCTGACGGTGCTGGAAAACGGCCCGGCCTCGGCGCGGTTCAACCATGTGCTTGAGGTCGAGGTGGCCGATACAGCGCGGTTTCACCACATCCGCACGCAGGGGCGCGACCACGAACGTCGCGCGGCCACGCATATTTTCGCACGTCTGGGCCGGGAAAGCGTGTTCAAGTCCTTTACCATGACGGTGAACGGCGCGCTGACGCGCAACGAATGCGTGATCGAGATGCTGGGCGACGATGCCATGGCCCATGTGGCCGGTGCGGCGCTGGGGGATGGCGATTTTCACCATGACGATACGGTGTTCATCACCCATGACGCGCAGCGCGGCGAAAGCCGGCAGGTGTTCAAGAAGGTGCTGCGCAATGGGGCCACGGGCGTGTTTCAGGGCAAGATCCTGGTGCAGCCGGACGCGCAGAAGACCGACGGTTACCAGATCAGCCAGGCCTTGCTGCTGGATGACGACAGCAATTTCCTCGCCAAGCCCGAGCTCGAGATCTATGCCGACAATGTGGCCTGTTCGCACGGATCCACCACGGGGGCGATCGACGAGGACATGCTTTTCTACCTGCGCGCGCGCGGTGTGCCGATGAAAAAGGCGCAGGATCTGCTGGTGCTGGCCTTTTTGGCCGAAGCGGTGGACGAGATCGAGGATGAAAGCCTGCGCGATCACATCGTGGTCCGCCTGCAAGGCTGGATGGCGCGGCACAGCAGCTGATGGCGCTGGTCAGCAACATCGTCGCCACCTATCGTGGCCCCGGTCGCGTGGTGGGGCGGCTATTGGCCGCGCCCGAGAACGAAGGCCGTGCGCTGGCCCTTCTGATGGGGGGCTGCGTGCTGGTTTTCATCAGCCAGTGGCCGGTTCTGGCGCGCCGGGCGCATCTGCAGGAAGAGAATTTGCAGATGCTTCTGGGCGGGTCTTTGATGGCTTGGGTGTTCATTGCGCCGCTGGCGTTCTATGTGCTGGCGTACATGGCGCATCTGATCGCGCGTGTGCTGGGCGGGCAGGGCACGCCCTATGGCGCGCGCGTTGCGTTGTTCTGGGCGTTTCTGGCGGCCAGCCCGCTGATCCTGCTGAACGGTCTGGTGGCGGGGTTCGTCGGGCCGGGCATCCAGTTGACGCTGGTAGGAGCGGTCTGGGTGGCGGTGTTTGCGTGGTTTTGGGTTGCGGGCATGTGGCGTGTTGCAAAGGGGCAGGGATGACTGGGCTGAAAGAACTGGTGGTGCAGACGGTCAAGGACCCGCGCGGCGCGGCTGAATGGGTGCTGGCACAGCAGGTCGAACGCTCGATCCTGTGGATGGCGCTGGTGCTGGCGACGGCGCTGAACGCGCTTTTGTTCGGTGTCTCGAACTTTCTGTTCCCGACCAACATGGAAATGCCGCTGGCCGGTCTGTTCAGCAATCCGTTGCTTTACGCCACGGTGCAGGGCGGCGGGCTGGTGATCACGATCTTTGTGCTGACCTGGGTGGGCGGCATGATGGGGGGGCGCGGCAGCCTGGACGATGTTCTGATCGTGCTGACCTGGCTGCAGTTCATGCGGGTTCTGGCGCAGGCGCTGGTGATCGGCGTCGGGGTCATCCTGCCTGCCTTGGGCGGGGTGCTCTCGCTAGCGATCCTTGTGCTGAGCATCTGGATCCTGCTGCATTTCATCAATGCCGCGCATGGATTCGGATCCCTGGGCAAGGCGTTTCTGGTCCTGTTTCTGGCCGCCCTGGGGGTCAGTTTCGGAATTTCAATTATCCTGACCCTGATCGGGGTATCAGCAGGGGGCATTCCAGCGGATGTATGACGTTACCGAAGTGCGCCGCGACTTTCCGATCCTGTCACGGCAGGTGAACGGCAAGCCGCTTGTCTATCTGGACAACGGGGCCAGCGCGCAGAAGCCGCAGGTGGTGATCGACGCGATCACCACGGCCTATGCCCATGAATATGCCAATGTGCATCGTGGCCTGCATTACTTGTCGAACCTTGCGACCGACAAGTACGAATCCGTGCGCGGCAAGGTCGCGCGGTTTCTGAACGCGGCTGACGAGAACGAGATCGTCCTGAACTCCGGCACCACCGAAGGCATCAACATGATCGCCTATGGCTGGGCCATGCCAAGGTTCGAGCCGGGCGATGAGATCATCCTGAGCGTGATGGAGCATCACGCCAATATCGTGCCCTGGCATTTCCTGCGCGAACGGCAGGGCGTGGTGATCAAATGGGTCGATTGCGACATGAATGGCGTGCTGGACCCGCAGCGAGTCATCGACGCCATCGGCCCGCGCACCCGGCTGATCGGGATCACCCATATGTCCAACGTTCTGGGCACCGTGGTGGATGTGAAAACCATCTGTCAGGCCGCGCGCGCGCGTGGCGTAGCGGTGATGGTCGACGGCAGCCAGGCGGCGGTGCACATGCCGGTGGATGTGTCCGATATCGGATGTGATTTCTATGCAGTAACCGGGCACAAGCTATATGGTCCCTCCGGGTCGGGTGCGATCTATGTCCGGCAGGACCGGCTGGCCGAAATGCGCCCCTTCATGGGCGGTGGCGACATGATACGCGAGGTGACCAAGGACACGGTCACCTACAACGACCCGCCCATGAAGTTCGAGGCGGGCACCCCCGGCATCGTGCAGACCATCGGCATGGGCGTGGCGCTGGACTACATGACCGGGTTGGGGCTGGACAACATAGCCGCGCATGAACGTGGGCTAGCCGACTATGCGACGCAGCAGCTGTCGGGGCTCAACTGGATCACCGTGCAGGGCAATGCGCCCGGCAAGGGGGCGATATTCTCGTTCACCATGCAGGGGGCGGCCCATGCCCATGACATCAGCACGATCCTTGACAAGAAGGGGGTTGCCGTCCGCGCGGGCCAGCATTGCGCCGGGCCGCTGATGGAGCATCTGGGCACCCCCGCCACCTGCCGCGCGTCGTTCGGTCTGTACAATACCCAGGCCGAGGTGGACGCGCTGATCGAGGCGCTGGAACTGGCGCACGACCTTTTCGGCTGATCCTTTGGGCGGCCTGACGCATTTGTGCACGGCGTCGGCGAAATCATGCCGAAAATTGTCGTGATCCGGGCAAAGGGCGCGCATCCCGCATCGGTTTGCGTCTAGGCTGGAGGCACCTGAACGTGGGAGAGTTAGATATGATGAAACTGAAACTGACTGCCGTGCTGATTGCCCTGACCGCCGTTGCGGCGTGCAGCCAGCCCGAGCCGGAACCGCAGCCGATGCCGGTGATGCCCGAGCCGGTTTATGACAAATACGGCAATCAGGTCGGCTGACGTCGCAGGACTGCCTTGTATTTCGACAAAAGCGACAGGAAATGTCGTTTTTGCGTCACCATGCCTTTAGTATCCGGGGCGGCCATCCTATGGTCGCCCCGATTTACATTTGCATGGAGGCACTGATGACCCTGTTGACCGAAGCCGACGAAATCTCGCATATCGCGTTCGGATTCATGGGGTCGAAAGCCCTGTTCGCGGCTTTGGAGCTGCAGGTGTTCACGCATCTCGACGATGGTGCCCTGTCCGCGGCCGACCTCGCCAGCCGGGCGGATGTTCACCCTGATCGGGCCGAAACCCTGCTGACGGCGCTGGCCGGTCTGGGGCTTGTGACGGTGCAGAACGGCCTTTTCGGAAACTCGCCCGCGGCCGAGGCATTTCTGGTCAAGGGGGCGAAATACGATTTCGGCGATTACCTGCGGCTGCAGGTCGGTCAGCAGATGTATGGCCTGCTGGACCAGATCGAGGGGGCGTTGCAGGGCGATCTGGGGGCCGAGGATACGAAATCCTATGCAGAATGGTTCGCCGATCCCGATCAGGCCAGGCTCTATTCCGAAAGCCAGCATGCCGGCTCGCTGGGCCCGGCGCGGCAGCTTGCGCGCGCGCTGGACCTGTCAGGGGCACGGCAGATGCTGGACGTGGGGGGCGGCACCGGGGCCTTTGCGATCTCGCTGTGCAAGAAGAACCCCGATCTGAAAGCGACGATTGTGGATTTCCCCAATGTGGCTAGCCTGGGGCATGACTATGTGGCCCGTGCCGATCTGTCGGATCGCATCTCGTACATTCCCGGCAACGCGCTTGAAACGGACTGGCCTGATGGGCAGGACGTGGTGCTGATGTCCTACCTGTTTTCCGGCGTGCCGGGCACGGCGCATGACGGGCTGCTTGCCAAGGCGCTTGCGGCGCTGAACCCGAGTGGTCGGCTGCTCATTCATGACTTCGTCGTGCGCGCCGACCGCAGCGGCCCGGTTCTGGCGGCGCTGTGGCAGTTGCAGCACACCGCGTTCACACCCAAGGCCCGGTCGATCGACGAAGGCTGGCTGGCCCGTGCATTGCCCGAAGCGGGCTTTGCCGATGTGACCATCACCCCGATGATCCCCGAGATGACGATGCTGGCGCAGGGTGTGAAGCCCGTCTGATTTTTTCGAGGGCGTGGCCGGATGCCCGTTGCAGCATGCAGTGGGATGGCCTATAGACCCGGGGCAGTGGACCCATAGCTCAGCTGGATAGAGCGCTGCCCTCCGAAGGCAGAGGCCAGAGGTTCGAATCCTCTTGGGTCCGCCACTTTCTTAACAAAACTGGTTTTTTGACGGTTGCGGAAATGGAATTGGCTTGTTCCCTATATGATGCGCCAGCGCTCACGGATCATATTGGGTGTACCAGCACCGGCTTTGGCAGCTTGCCGTGATCGTGCCCGCGAGCAGAAAGCACAAGCGCCGGTCGTAGCTTGACCCAAAGTGCCGCGTCGAGCGGCCACGCGGGTCGAGGGCCAGTGTGTCAGATTGCTCATGCTGCATTGGTATTTTGGCTCCAGTGATGAGCCGATCACCGAGCGGCCGGTGGACGACAGCGCGCGCCGCAGCGAAGAGGGGCGGGGCCGGACATGTGGCTACTGAAAGCCAGGGTCGAACCTCAACGCGTTGCCGATATCGTGCGGCTTGCGGTTGAAATGGAAACTGGCAAGCACGGGGCCCCAGAGGATGCGGTCAGGCCGGACGGTTCGCCGGGGCCGCATGCTTGCGCAGCGAAAATCCTTGTCCCGATGGACCATTGGCCGATGATGGAATAATCGTTGAGGTGGAGCGACCATCCGCAGGAACCGGAACGCAACGATAAAGGTAGCGACTTGTCCGTCATCGATCTCAGCAAACTGCCGTTTCCCGAACAGAACATGCGGGCGTTTCTTGATACTGTTTGCGACACACACGAACTGGATTTTGCGGCCTATGCGGGTATGGATCATATTCAGCAGACCGTGCATGGCTTTGTGAACTATCCGGACGAGTGGCAGGCGCACTATGTCGAACAGGGTTTCCAGCACAGGGATCCAGCGTTGCTTTTGGCAAGCCGGAGTATTGCGCCGCTGGACTGGCAGCGCCTGCAAAATGAAGAGGCGTTCCAGACCATCCTGCGGGCCGGTCATGATTTCGGAATCCCGGAACAGGGCCTGACAATTCCGGTTCGCGGCCCCTATGGTGACGTGGGATTGTTCAGCGTCACGCGCAATTGCTCTGATCGGGAATGGAAGCTGCTGAAATCCGCGATATTGGGCGATCTGCAACACGCGGCTGTCCATTTGCATGACCACGTCATGAAGACGAGCGTCCTGACACGAAAACTCACCCATCCATCGCTTTCGACCCGCGAGATAGAAATTCTGCAGTGGGTGGCCGCTGGCAAGTCACAGCAGGATGTTGCCGACATCCTATCCATTTCGAACCGGACCGTAGAGGTTCATTTGCGTTCCATCAGAACGAAACTTGGGGCCCTGACCACGCCTCAGGCGGTGGGTCGTGCCATAGGGCTGGGCCTGATTCATCCTGTTTGAGCAAACCCATACGGGATTCCCACAATAGCCTTCATACAATAAAAGATTGTACTCCTCTGCTTGACCAAAAAAAAAGTGGAGAAAGCAATGATCATTGTTATCGACGGGATGAACCGCCACCGTTATACGCGCCTGCTCGACGAGATGTTCGAATTGAGAGCCCGGGTGTTCGGGCAGCGACTGGGCTGGGATGTTGTCATTCAGGACGGCCGCGAGAGTGACCAATATGATTCCCTGGATCCCGCCTATGTCATCGGTTTGAACGAAGATAACCGGGTCGTCTCCTGCGTACGCGCATTGCAGACGATGGGGCCGCATATGCTGTCGGACGTTTTTTCCGCAATCCTGGGCGGAGAGCCGCCGCTGCGCAGCCCGACGCTGTGGGAGTCCACCCGGTTTTGCGTGGACACTGACGTGCTGGACCGTGGCAATTCGCGCAATTCGGTCAGCTATGCGACCTGTGAATTGATGGCGGCGTCGCTGGAATACGCCCAGGCGTCCGGCATTTCTGACATCGTCACCGTGATTGACCCGGTAATGAACCGGGTCCTGAAACGCTCGGATTGCGCGCCTTACGGGTATGTCGGAAAGACGACGCCCATGGGCAAGGTGTCTGCAATGGCCGCGCTGCTGGATTGCACCGACGAGCGGATCGCCCGTATCCGGCGATTTGCAGGGATCGAAGGCGATGTGTTTGTCGATGATCTTAGGCAGGAGGCCCTGTCGGATGCCGGTAGAGCCGATGTGCAAGCCGCACAGAGCGACGAGAAAGTATCGGCGTACCCTTCGAAAACCCAATGCATGCAGGTCCTGCTGCAGGAATACTGCTTTGATCAGGTCGAGGACGCCGCAACGAGGGAAGAGCTTGATGATGCCTGGACCCTGACTGTAGCGCGACAAACTTGATGAGAAGAGCGCGTCAATCAGGATGAGAATCCTTGGTCGCGACGCTTGAGAAGATGCCGCCC
>NZ_JBHUDD010000151.1:0-46942 GCF_042677865.1 Lacimonas salitolerans
CTACCCCCCGGGTGGGTCATTTTTAAATGATCACGATGGGTCAGTTTTGAATGCAGATTGACAAAGGACTGGTCGGATTACAAATCCTGCGCGCCCTCGCAAACCCCCGGTCCACTCGATCAGCCCATCGGCACCGGGAATGGCAGCGTGACCAGCTTTGCGCTAATGAAACGCTACTCCTCTGGCATCCAGACATGGAACCGTGCCATCACCAAGCCGGTCGCGGGCACACTGCGCGTCGCGCTGGGCGGGGTTGAACAGACAAGTGGATGGTCGGTCGATACCACCACCGGCGTGATCACATTCGAAACGGCCCCGGCAGCAGGGATCGAAATCACCGCCGGGTTCGAATTCGACGTGCCCGTCCGTTTCGACAGCGACACGCTCGATGTGACGCTTGATATCGAACGGCTGGGTTCGATCACTTCCATTCCTCTGCTGGAGATCCGGCGATGAGCGTGCTGCCTCAGCTCTTGTCAGAATCGCTGTCCGGGAAGGGAACCACTTTGCCCTTCTGCGCCTCTGCGGCTTTTTTCAAGGCGGCGAGAAAGCTGTCCAGCCGGACCACATCCATTCGCACTGCTTGGGCATCGTCGACGGGTTTCGCAGCCTCACCTGCCCCATCCTGACACGTATCACGCATACTCATACACCTCATACTGAACGCAACGCACCGGCGAAATCTGCCGAACCCATCGCGCCAAATCAAGGTTAATTCATGAAACAGCTCGACCCTGCGCTGAAGGCGCATCTTGATGACGGCACGACGACGCTTGCCTGGTGCTGGCGCATCACGCGCGCCGATGGGCTTAGCTTCGGCTTCACCGATCATGACCTAACCCTTGTGTTCGAGGGTACGGAGTTCGAGCCCGAAAGCGGCTTTGCGGCTTCGGAAATCCGCGCGGGATCTGACCTCTCTATCGATGCGCAGGATGCCGAGGGCGTGCTGTCCTCTGACCGTATCACCGAGACCGACATTCTCGACGGGCGCTGGGACGCGGCTGAAGTCGAGCTCTGGCGCGTGAACTGGGCGGACACCAGCCAGCGGGTGCTAATGCGCCGGGGCGCGGTGGGACAAATCC
Source organism: Lacimonas salitolerans (assembly GCF_042677865.1). Classification (NCBI taxonomy): domain Bacteria; kingdom Pseudomonadati; phylum Pseudomonadota; class Alphaproteobacteria; order Rhodobacterales; family Paracoccaceae; genus Lacimonas; species Lacimonas salitolerans. Next base: position 1,083 of record NZ_JBHUDD010000151.1, read on the forward strand.
GGCGCGGGCGCATGGCTTTTGTGGCCGAGGTTCGCAGCCTCGCGCATGTGCTGGGTCAGACAGTGGGGCGGACGTTTCAGGCGGGTTGCGATGCGGCACTTGGCGATGCGCGCTGTGGCGTCGATCTTGATGCGGCAGCGTTTCGCGGAACTGACACCGTGGTCGATCTGTTACGCGATCGCGCCTTCACCGCTTCGGGCTTGTCGGGTTTTGCCTCGGGCTGGTTTGCTTTTGGAACTGTCGACTGGACCTCTGGTGCCAATGTCGGGCGGCGGACCGAAGTGCTCGCCCATGATCTGATTGATGGCGTGGCAATCCTGACGCTGCTGGAAGCACCCGTGCGCCCTATCGCCGAGGGCGACAGTTTCACGATCCGCGCGGGCTGCGACAAACGCGTGGAAACCTGCAACGCGAAGTTCGGCAATGTCGCGAATTTCCGGGGCTTCCCACATATCCCCGGACAGGACACCATCCTGCGCTACGCCTCGCGCGATGGTGGCCATGAAGGCGGCGTGCTGTGAGTGATACGATCACAGCGAGCCAGCCTAGAAGTGCCGATCCGTCCGAGGTCATTGCCACTGCCCGCAGCTGGCTACACACCCCCTACCATGATCAGGCGAGCCTCAAAGGCGTCGGTTGCGACTGCCTTGGCCTCGCCCGTGGGGTCTGGCGCGAGGTGGTCGGCCACGAACCCTTTCCGATCCCGCCTTACAGCCGGGACTGGGGCGAGAGTGGGCCACGGGAGGTGCTGGCAGATGGCGCGCGCAGGATGATGATCGAGTTAGAACCAGCGATGGCCCCACCCGGCGCGCTGATCCTGTTCCGCATGATGCCGCGCGCGATCGCCAAGCATGTCGGCATCCTTACCGCGCCCGACCGTTTCATCCACGCCTATGAGCGGCTGGGTGTCATCGAACAGCCACTCACACCCTCCTGGCGACGGCGCATCGCTTTCGCGTTTCTTTTCCCGGGCGGCTTGCCCGGCCATCAAAGCTCCGAGTGAGGTCTCCAAATGGCAACCCTTGTTTTGGGCGCGGTCGGCTCTGCCATCGGGTCAAGCTTTGGCGGCGCGATCCTCGGGCTTTCGGGCACCGTGATCGGCGGCATGATCGGTTCGACCATCGGGTCTGCTGTCGATAGCTGGCTGGTCTCGTCGCTTGCGCCAGCGCAACGCATCGAGGGTGCACGGCTTGATTCCTTGCGGATTACGTCCTCGTCGGAAGGCGCAGTGATCCCGCGCGTCTATGGCCGCATGCGCATTGGCGGGAACATCATCTGGGCGACGGATTTTCGCGAAGAGGTCAATACCACCACACAAGGCGGTGGCAAAGGCGGCGGGCCAAAGGTCAAAACCACCGAGTATCTGTATTTTGCAAGTTTTGCTGTGGCGCTGTGCGAAGGCCCGGTCACCGGGATTGGCCGCATCTGGGCCGATGGCAAGCAACTCGATCTGTCAGGAATTGTCTGGCGCTGGCATCCGGGCGATGAGGAACAAGAGCCTGACCCGTTCATCGCAGCGAAGATGGGTGTGGGGGCCACCCCGGCCTATCGCGGCACGGCCTATGTGGTGTTCGAAGAACTTCCGCTTTCCGATTTCGGCAATCGCATCCCGCAGCTGACTTTTGAGGCGTTCCGCCCGCTCGCGGACCCTGACACGGCCGAGGGTCTAACCCGCGCGGTCACACTCATTCCGTCCGCAGGTGAGTTCACCTATGCGACCGATGTCGTGCGCAAGGTTGAGGGCGGGATTGCCGTCACCAACCCGTTGCTCACCACCACCATCGGCGGCACCAGCAGCACCGAGAATTCCAACGCGGTCGCGGAAACCGCCGATATCGTTGTGGCGATGGATCGATTGCAGGCGATGGTGCCCGCCGTCGAAAGCGTCAGCCTCGTGGTGTCCTGGTTCGGCGACGACCTGCGCGCGGGCGCCTGCCGCATCCGGCCAAAAGTGGAGTTTTCCGAGAAGACCACGCCTAATGCCAGCTGGTCGGTCAATGGCATCGCGCGTGCTGACGCAGAACTTGTCAGCAGAGATACTGAGGATCGCCCGGTCTATGGCGGCACGCCTGCGGATTTCGCTGTGGTACAGGCCATTCGGGAGCTCAAAGCGCGCGGGATGCGCGTGACCTTTTATCCATTCCTGATGATGGATGTGCCACCCGGCAACACGCTGCCGGATCCCTATTCGGACAACGCAGGTGATATTGGCCAGCCTGCATTTCCATGGCGGGGACGGATTACCTGTACGCCAGCGGCTGGATATGTCGGGTCTGCCGACAAAACCGCATCTGCCACCACACAAGTCGCGAGCTTCTTTGGCGGTGCGACACCCGCTGATTTCAGCATCTCGGGCGAGGTCGTTAGCTGGACCGGCCCCGTCAATGACTGGGGCCTGCGGCGGATGATCCTACATTACGCACATCTCTGCGCGGTCGCAGGCGGGGTTGATGCCTTCCTGATCGGCACCGAAATGCGCGGGCTGACGCAAATCCGCTCGGGCGCGTCCACGTATCCGGCTGTGCAAGCATTTCGAGATCTGGCCGCAGATGTGCGCAGTATTCTCGGAGCGGGCACCAAGATCAGCTATGCTGCCGACTGGTCGGAGTATTTCGGGCATCAACCGGGGGATGGCAGTAGCGATGTGTTCTTCCACCTCGACCCGCTCTGGGCCGACCCCAACATCGATTTCATCGGCATCGACAATTACATGCCGCTCTCGGATTGGCGCGACGGGTTTGAGCATGCCGACGCGCAGGCAGGCTGGCCCGCCATCCATGACCGCGCCTATCTGCAATCCAATATCGCAGGCGGCGAAGGGTTTGATTGGTTCTATGCCAGTGCTACTGGTCGCGCAGTACAGATGCGCACTCCCATCACAGATGGCGCCGAAAGCAAACCATGGGTCTTTCGCTACAAGGATCTGCGCGCCTGGTGGTCCGAGCCGCATTACAACCGCCCAGGTGGCGTGGAGGCGGCAACCCCCACCGCATGGGTGCCGCAGTCGAAGCCTATCTGGTTCACCGAGCTGGGTTGCCCCGCTGTCGATCGCGGCACCAACCAGCCCAACGTCTTCTTTGACCCAAAGTCGTCGGAAAGCTTTGTGCCGTATTTTTCGCGCGGCTGGCGCGATGACGCGATCCAGCGCGCCTATCTCGAGGCAAGCTATCTCTGGTGGGGCGACCCCGCGAACAATCCAGTGTCGTCGGTGTATGGAGATCGGATGGTCCATGTGCCCGATTGCGCGGCCTGGACATGGGATGCGCGGCCCTATCCGTTTTTTCCGGCGCTGGAGGATGTCTGGACCGACGGCCCGAACTGGCGGCTGGGCCACTGGCTGACGGGACGGCTGGGAGCCGTGTCGCTCGCGGCCCTTGTCCGGCATCTCTGCCTGCGCGCGGGACTGCCAGCATCGCGCATCGATGTCTCTGGCCTCTGGGGAGCGGTGGAAGGCTATGCAATCGCCGCGCTGGAGTCCCCGCGCAGTTCTATCGCCACGCTCGCGCGCCACTTCGGCTTTGATGCAGTTGAAACGGGCGGTGTAATCCGCTTTGTCATGCGCGGGCGCGCGGCTGTCACCGTGATCCATGCTGAAGATATGGTGGCGTCTGGTGGTGGACCGGGCACCGATGTTTTGGAACTCACCCGCGCGCAGGAAACCGAGCTGCCGCAAGCCCTCAAATGGCAAGTCGCGCGGGCGGATGAAGATTATGATGCAGCGCAAGTCGAGGCGCAGCGCATCACCGTCGACACGTCCCGCATATCGCTTGAGAGCTTTCCCATGGCCGTGCCGCCCGAAGAGGCCGAGCGCCGCTGTCGCCGGGCGCTCATGGAAGCCTGGTCCGGGCGCGAAACAGCCGTGTTTCGTCTGCCGCCTTCGCGCCTTGCACTCGATCCCTGCGATGTGATCGCGCTCGATCATGACGGGCGGCAAGTCGATATGCGGCTGGTCTCAGTGGCGGATTCGTCGTTTCGCAGTCTTGAAGCCCTGCGGCAGGACCGCGCGAACTACGATCTGCCGCCTGGCAATCCCCGGCCGGCAACGCTGGCCACGCCTTTGGTGTTCGGGGCAGCGGATGTGCTGCTGATGGATTTGCCCCAGCTGCGCGAGGAGATTGCGCCCCATCGCCCGCTGATCGCCGCCCATGCGCGACCATGGCCGGGCGACATGGCGGTGTTTCGCAGCCCCGCCAGTGACGGGTTCGAGCTGCTGACCACATTCAGCAGGCGGACGCGCATGGGCGTGCTGGTCGCGGATTTCTATGCCGGACCCATCTCCCGCTTCGATCTGGGCAATGCGCTGATCATCGACCTGTTCGCAGGCACGCTGGAAAGCGTCACGGACATCGCGCTTTTTGGCGGCGCCAATGCGCTGGCGGTGCAAACCAGCGCTGGGCAATGGGAGATTGTGCAGGCAGGCACGGTCGAGCTGATCGCGCCCGGGCGCTATCGGCTGACGCGGTTGTTGCGCGGTCAGCGCGGGACGGAAAGCGCGATGGGCGATCCGACGCCCGAGGGCGCGCGTGTAGTCGTCCTTGATGACAGCCTGACACCGCTGCCGATTTCCGAGGCGGATCTGGGCCTGCCATGGAACTGGCGCATCGGCCCCGCCGCGCGCCCGCCCAGTGATGACAGCTATGTGGCGCAGACATTCACGCCGGAAGGCGCCGGGCTGCGGCCCTTCTCTGTGGTGCATATCGAGCAGCCGTGGCGCAGACCGCGGAGCCTCGGGGATCTGACGATCCGCTGGGTGCGGCGGTCGCGGGCGCTGGCCGCTGACAACTGGAACGCGGGCGAAGTGGCCTTGGCCGAGGAGCTTGAGGCATATGACGTCGACATCCTCGACGGTGCGACCGTGAAACGCACGCTCAGCACCAACACCGCCAGTGCTGTCTATTCGGGTGCGGATCAGATCGCCGATTGGGGCGCGCTGCTCGGCCCCGGCGACGCGCTGAGCATCCGCATCGCCCAACTTTCAAGCCTGATCGGGCGCGGGGCGGCGCGGACCGTCACCCTCTTCTTCTGACCAGAACTACAAGGACCTTTGATGTCTGATACCACCGGCAATCTGCTGCTGCCCTATATCCTGGCCGCGCAAGCCCAGAAGCATGTCACCCATAACGAGGCCCTGCGGCTACTGGACGGGCTGGTGCAGCTTGCGGTCCTTGCGCGGGATCTGACAGCCCCTCCGGCCAGCCCGGGCCAAGGCGACCGTTACATCGTGGCTTCGGGGGCCACAGGCGACTGGTCCGGTTGGGATCTGAACATCGCGCTCTGGACCGATGGGGCCTGGCAGCGCCTGCCGCCGCGCTTGGGATGGCGCGCATGGGTCGAGTCTGAAGCCGTGCTGCTGGTCTATGATGGCGCGGGCTGGATCAGCACCACACCCCCTGCCCTGCAGGAAATCACCCGGTTTGGGCTGGGTGGAACCGCCGATGCCAGCAATCCATTTCTTGCGCAAATCAATGCCGCCCTCTGGACCGCGCTGGGTGTTGGCGCAGGCGGCACGGGTAGCCTGACGCAAAGCCTGAACAAGGAGGCCAGCGCGAATGATCTGGGCTTCCTGTTCCAGACCGGCTTCTCGACCCGCGCGCTCTTGGGGCTGTTCGGGTCGGACCAGTTTCGCCTAGCCGTCTCGCCCGACGGCAGCACCTTCTATGACGCGCTGCGCGCAGATCCTGCCACGGGCATTCTCGACCAGCCCCGCCTGCCCCGCTTCAAGGGTTATACGAATTACGACAACTACGTCGGCGTCGGCGCATGGACGAAGATCGGTATCAATGTCACCGAGTATAATGATCAGGGGGCGTTTGATGCGGCGACCAACCGGTTTGTGGTGCCGGTGGACGGGACATACCTTTTTGGGGCCACGCTGATGTTCAAGGTCAATGCCAGCACCTCAGCGCGCATGAGCGGGCGGCTGGTGATCAACGGCACCGACGTGTTGCGCGGCAGCTATGGCGAGAGCTCGGCCACGCATCGGTCCGAGGCCACAGCGCTCTGGCTGCAGAGCATGGCAGCACTGAGCGCGGGCGACACGGTCGAATTGCAGGGCTATTTCCGCGCGCATGACGGTTTTTTTGCGGCTGAACAGACCAGTTTCTGGGGAGCGAAGATCGGATGAGCCAGCAAGAGAGAGTTACCGATCAGATCCTGCAGGCGTTTCGCGACCACGGGATCACAGCCGCGATCGGCGTCTGGTTCACTTTCATCGCGGGGCTTGCCACCGCTGTCACGCGCAAAGCCTTCACTAACGAAGCGCTGTTGCACAAGCTCGAACAGGAGCTCGCCGAAGAACGCGCCCGCGTCGAGAAGCGCCGCGATGACGATCGGCAGGTCGACCACGACCGCCTCGCACGGATCGAGCGCGATATCCACGATATGCGCAACCTGATTTTTGCCGCTTTCCAGCGCCGGGATGGTGACTGACCGGCCAATGGCTGTTTCCATCTGACAGCACCGTCCAGCGCGCGCTGCGATCAGCGTTGCGCACCGGCGTTCTGGCAAACTGACGATCTCGAACTCCCGATTGAGACCAACCGCCCTGCCCTCGCGCGGGGTGGTTTCGCATGCCCACCATTTACAGGAGAGACCCATGTCAGACCCAATCCGCACCTTCCGCCATTTCCGCGATGTGCCCGGTCACCTCTGGCGCTGGAAGAACTTCTCGCCCGCCGAAATCGCCTGTCGCGGTACGGGACAGCTGAAGCTGCACCCCGAGGCGCTGGACAGGCTGCAGGCCCTGCGCGACCAGCTCGGCAAACCGCTGATCCTCCGCTCCGCTTATCGCTCTCCGCAGCACAACAAAGTTGTCAAAGGCGCCCCGCGCTCAAAGCATATGGACGGCACCGCCTTTGATATTGCCATGTCGAACCACGATCCGGTGGCCTTTGAAGCCGCTGCGCGGGAGGTGGGGTTTCTGGGCTTTGGCTTTTATCCGCGCTCGGGCTTCATCCATATCGATCTCGGGCCCGCGCGCAGCTGGGGCGAGCGGTTTCCGGTTCGCGCCGCACCTTTTGCACCCGAGGCCCCGCCTGCACGCGAGTACATCGCGCAGAGCCGCACGCTGAAAGGCACCGGGGCAGCAGGCGTGGCCACGGTTGGTGCTGCTGGCGTCGAGGTCGCGCAGGAGGTGCTGGCCGAAGCGCAAGGCGCCGTCCTGCCGCTGGTGCCGTATCTCGACACGCTACGCTGGCTGTTCATCGCACTGGCGCTGGGCGGGATCGCCGTCACGGTCTGGGCGCGGATCGATGACTGGAAAAAGGGCCTGCGCTGATGTGGGGGAGTCTCGTGGTCGGGCTGCTCGCCCGGCCTTGGGCACGGCGGGTGGCGGCCATCGCCCTCGCCCTGCTCACAATCGCCCTGTTTATCCTCAATCTCCGTCGTACCGGCGAGCGCGCAGGCCGCGCCGCCGAACGGCTTGACCAACTGGAGCGCACAAATGCCATCCACCGCCAAATGCTGGACGCAGCCGCGCGTCGTCCTCGCAGCCGCGACGATCTTCTTAACCGGCTGCGTGGGGGGCAGTTCTGATAACGCACCCGGCGCCTGTCCGCTGGTGGTGGAGTACAGTCGGGCTGAGCAGGCGCGGGTTGGGGACGAGGTGGCAGCATTGCCGGAGGGGGCGCTGATCGTGGCTTGGCTCGCCGACTACGCCGTTCTGCGCGAACAGGCGCGGGCATGCCGGTGAAGGGGCAGGTCATTCGTCATATTGATGGTGCAGCCCCCGCTAACCCGCTAATCTGACCGCATGAAACCCGATGATGAAAAACGCGTTGCCGCAAATCTCGCCAGAATCATGGCGATGCTGTGCGTGCGCAATACGCAGCTGGAAACACTGCATGCCGGACTGAGCCCAATCACCCGGACTGACGACTATTCGGATGTATTCGTTGTGGACGCGGACGACCGGCGCATCCCGTGGTCGGAGGTCTCGCGCATCGACGAGAATGAGATGCGCGCGCTGATGCGCAACATCGTCAATCGCCTCTATACGTTTCACCTGCACGCGGACGACCCCGGGCTTCAGGCACAGATTGAGCGATGGATGGGTGCAGCTTCAGAATGGGACGCACCGGAGGTCGATCCCGGGATGATGCGCCACTCTGGTTCATGGCCCCCAACGGACTAAGTGTCGTCAAAGTCGGTCAGCAATTACGCCCGAGTTTGTCTTCCACGCAGGCAAGAGCTTCTTCTGCAGATTTGTCGCCCAAGTTTGCAAGCATGACGGCCAACGCGCAACAATCGAAACGCGAAACCGCTTCGTTGGCTTTTGCCTCAAGCAAATCTGCGGAAACGCCTGTTTCGGAAAACACGATCTCCACCTAGTAAAGCAGGAAATGTCCATATTCGTCGATCAGGCTAAATCTGGCAGGTGCCGCAACTTTGTTCGTACTCAAGATGACTTTCTGCACTTCGCCAATTCGTTCGACAATCATTTCGTTGTGAAGACGCAAAGTTAACGTACAGGCAGAATAATCCGGAGCGAACATGAACTCCGCATAATAACCGCGGCGGGTTTCCTCCGACGGAAGAACCAGGAACATCTGGTGGGCTGACACGACGTCATGATCCCAGCCGCGCCTTTTGGCCATCGCGCTGGCAGTCTTCATCGCTGGCACGTTCTCGATCGCCTTTCCCATAGTCAGACCTCCAAGATCTTCGACACATCTTCAAACTCCGGATCGGCCGCAAAGATACGTTCCAACTCGCTCCTCGCGCGGGCTCGCTGACCCGACTGTTCATAAAGGATCGCACGGTCATAGCGGATCTGATGCAACAACCCCTCGGGCCGGTCTTTGCGACGACGATTGGCCAGTGTGAGCACATCGATAGCCGCATCCGGCATGCCAAGTGCTGCCAATGCACGGCCACGATAGAGCAGAATAGCGGTGTCGACCGGGGTTTCGTTTTCGACATGCACTGTGGCGCGCACCACACGGTCCATCAGCGCGCGGTCATCCGGGGTGTCGAGCACCAGCTCTGCAAAAGACAGCAGCACAACCGGATCGGTCGCATCAATTTCCATCAGCCGCTCGATATGCGCCATTGCATCTGAATGGCGGCCCTCAATCTGCGCAATTTCCAACAGGGCCAGCCGCGTGCCGCGTTCGCGCGGGAAGACATGGGCGAAGATGTCAGACGTGATCGGCAGGCTGGCCTGCGCGGCAATCTCATATTTGGCAAACAGCGTGCCCAGATCACCAAGACGCGCCAGCGCATGCTCGAAATGCGCCCTGGCGCGGTTGAATTCCTCACGGCGCAAGCGGATCATACCTGCCATCCAGGCGGCATCTGGTAGGTCGCGCGCCTCTTCCAGCGCCGTCAGTGCCGAGTCCTGATCGCCGTCATTCAGCGCCCGGATACCGTCAATGAAGCGTTTTTCCTCAGCCGGTGTCATAAGCCGTTGGAAAAACCCCAGCTTCAGCCGATCGCGCTCCGGCACAGATGGCGCGGGCGCCGCGCCGCCACGCCCGCGTCGCTTGCGGTCATGGACTGTATAAAACAGCCCTGTCCCCGGCAGACCAACTGTTGCCCGGTTTCCGCGCGGGCTGATGGTATAAGCCGCTCCGCGCGGGCCAAAGGACAATGATGCCGTCGATTTCGACAGGTTCAGTGTGACACCGGGCGCAAGCCTGACACGCTGCCAAAAACGGAAGGACATTCAGACACCCCGCCGCTTGCTGACAGACCACTTGCGGTGGTCAAAATACGACCTGTCCCCGCGCAACATCGAAGCGTGCATCTCTTCCACTTCGGCGCGCCAGATTCTTTCCAGATCTCCCAGATCGTGGGCATCATCTGCATGACGCTGCTTCATCATCTGAACCAGCGCGCTGACATGGCGCTCAAGGAGTTGCACCCGGTGTTGGAGATAAACAGCAGAAAGGCTCATTTTGACCACCCTGCCCGTTTGCGCAGCTGGTCGATCGTGTCGATGGCATCCTCGAGGGTCTTTTCGCAGCCGAACTTTTCGCGTGGGGTCATATTCGGGTTGCCCTTGATCGCACCCAGCCCTGCCTCAAGTGAATGACGAAGTTCCGCACCGCGATCCGGACCATGCAATGTCGCCTGCCCGATCAGCATCTGCAGCATCATGTTCTGCGCCACCAGTTGGCCTGACAGGACTTCAATATCGTCTTTACGTTTCAAGGTGAAACCTCCTAGTCAGTCTAAGCGCTTGATCAAATGACTTGGCCTACCACTCCAGTCTCCAAACCATTTTTATCTGAGTCGCGAAACTTCTCGTTTGACCAGACAAATGGGCTTTGCAGATGGATCGTATATCATCGCCCACGTCTTTAATGGCGATCAAGGCGCCCACGGGATAACTGGTTGTCGTGAAGATCGTCATAGGGGCAACTCGTCAGTTCACAGAATTTGTCGGGGTCTGATTTGGGGTGGCCGCGGATTCGCTGCGGAACGCATGCAAGCGATGCCACGCCAGGTTTTCACGCTGGCGCCTGCTCAAGGTCAGCGCCGCACCCCAGCGCAGCTCTCGACGCGCAGCCTCGCTGAGCACGGGCGAGAACGCCGGCGTTCCCTCGTCTGAAAAGGTCACAAGACCCTGATCGAACGCGGCGTCCCACAAGGCGGACAGCAACAGCCCGTTATTCACATCGAGGCGCTGGGCATCCGTCTCGCAAACTCTCCACGGTACAATATGCGATGCACGCAAGAGCGCGGGGTCCGAGATCCCCGTCAAGGGACAGGTTCCCTGCCAATATTCCAGCAGACTGGCGCGGAAGATGTCCTGGCCGATCCGTTGCACCACCAGCCGCTCGGCCTCGGTCGTCTGCGGCAGCGACCGGACCTTCTGCTCGAACTCCTTGAGCGGCGCGTCGGGCAGGCTGGCGGAGAGCTGATACACGCGCGACAGCACGCCATAAAGCTCGCGCAGTGAGCCGAAGGCATAGCGCGACAGTCCGGGACCGGGCAGCGCGGCGGGGGGCAGCGCCAGTTCTTCGATCACGCCGCCATGGTCCACCGCCAGATACCACGGTCCCAGCGGCCCGGCTGCGGCCAGATGAATCGTCCCGGGCACTGTGGTTGAGGCGAAACCGGCCCAGCCTGGCGGGCCGTCAAATGTGCGGCGAAAGCCGTTCTGCCACGCGGCCTTTTCGCATTCCTCGCGGATGACGAAGGATTGTGGAGTTTCAATCATAATGCCATCACCACGTCACCCCATGCCTAGAAAACTTTTCCGCCAACGGATCCAGCTCGCTGCTCAGCCATTCTGCATCCCGCTCCCATTCGCTGACAGCGACCTCAAATCCCGGCCGATCCCTGCGCATCGCCGCCAACATCCGGATATGGCTCTGCATTGCGTTTAGGCGCTCACGCGATCCCGGCCCTCTCCAAGATGCATAGTCAGGCCGAAATTCAGGTGGGATATCGATGCAGAAGCACACCTTCATGCGCCGGTTTCTGTCCCACTCTGGCAGACCGTTTGTCTTGCCAACACGGTATCCGACATAGGCGAGCGGTGAACGGTCAGAGCCGACAAACTCACCCGCAAGGAATGCTTGCATAGACCGCTTGATGTCATTCGGCACCGGAGCGCCGATATACCGCGCGAACTCTCGCCCAACCGTGCTGTCGGCGGCTTCGCGGGCGGCGAGGCGTCTGCGCCGCTCATCCTCCTCCTGATTGCGTCGCGTTGCATCTTCGAGGCTCTTGCGCCGCGCTTCATCTTCCTCGGCGCGCTTCTTTTCTATCTTGCGTCGGCGTTCTTCAATCTGATCGCGCCGGTTCTCTTCTCGCTCACGCTCGCGCCGTTCCCTCTCGGCGGCGATCTCCTCGGGCGTACGCTTTCGGCGCCGGGGCTTGGCCGACTGACGGTACTTTATCGCCCCACGCGGCTCTGGAGGCTCGGGTTTCTGCCGGAAGAACACCCAGTACAGGACTAGGATCAACAGCAGGAGAAGCAGGAACCCGAGCCAACCGTCCACGCGTCACATCCCCATCGCGGCGAATTCGCGATTCATGTGCATCCGCTCCCAGGCGGCGCAAACAAGGCGGACGGCACGGCATTCGGTATGGTAGGCGATTGCATTTGCCTTGGCGTTGACAAGGGTATCTGCAGGGTGCTCGAAAAGCTTTGCCATCCCATCACACCTTCTCATTCCATAGCTTCTGTGCGGCAATACCCATCACGGTCTCGACGGCGTTCGCAGCCCGGGTCACGGCATAAAGGTTCAGATCTTCAAAGGCGCCTTTGTAATTGGCGAGATAGCTTTCGCTCCGTGGCTTCAGCCCATTGCGCATGGCCACGAGATAGGCGACCATCTCTGCCTCGACTTCCATCAGTGCGTGGGAAACGTTGCGGCGATCCGGCACGCGTCGGCCTTTATCCGCGCCCAGATGACCAAGATACAGATGAGCAAGCTCATGGGCCACAGTCACAAAGCGTGTCGGTGCGTCGTGATTTTTGTTGTAAGCGAGCTGGTAGAGGTTCTTTCCCTTCTTGGCTTGCGACGCCGCGAGCAGTTTGATCCAGCCTGCGCGCCCATCACCGGCGTCCAAGGTCACGATGTCTATGCGCTCCTTCCTTATGGCCCGCGCGAATTCACCAAAGCGATTGTCGGTGAGGTTACCGAAGGTCGGGAAGGCGAACGCATCGACGGGAACAGCACGGCCTTCGGTATCGAGGATGTCGAAGACAAAATCGACTGGCCCCTTGGTCCGCAGGATCAACAAGGGGCGCGCGCCCACAATCGGCACGCGACCGAACCGCTTGTGCCAGTCCTGCGCAGTTGCCGCATGGGTTAGCCCCGGCTTCTGGATATGCAGCAACATGGCATTGAAGGGGGCAAATTCGCGCAATCGTATGGTAAAGGCGAACAACTCCTTAATTGCCTCACCGCTGTTGTAGAGCTTTGTCGCGGCGATCAGTTGGTCGATCAACGCGCGTTCCGTGGCGTCTTGGGTCAGAGGTTGGACCTCAAACAGATCCGGCTGGGTGAGAAGTATGGTCGGCTCTGTGGACATGCCCGACGCCGAAGGAAAAATGACATACGGGTCTGTGACACCCTGCTGAACTTCGTGAAGGAAAAAATCGATGTAAGGCAAGAAAAAATCGTCCGGCTCATCTGGAAGCCCATCCGATCCCAAAAGCTCGATCTTGATCGCTGAGTCCGACAGCCAGTCTTCTTCCGGCTTATAGCTTTCCCGAACGCATGCGCAAAACAGCGGCTTGAACTGGGCATACATTGTCGGATCAAGGACACCCATCGCTCACATCCCCATCTCTGCAAATTCACCGTTTGCTTCCATCCGGTCCCAGGCGGCGAGGACGAGGCGGCGGGTGCGGTATTCGCCGTGTTGGCGGGTTTCCTTTTCCTTAAGCACGCGGAAGGTTTCTGAGGGGTAGTCGGGGCCCTTCACGTCGGCGGGGTCGAGGATGTAGCACAGTTTGTCGCGGGTCAGCCCGTAGAAGGCGTCGAGGTCGGCGCGGCGATCCTCGTCCCAGACGAAGGGCAGGCGCAAGCCGTTCAGCAAAATTGCCTTCTCAGATTCCTCTCGGACGATGAAGCACCGGGGATACTCAATGTAACTCCACAATGCTCTACCCCGCTACTGACTGTGACAGAGCCTCAAGCTCGTCCATAAGTCTCGAGAAGCGCCTCAGTTGATCGTATTGCTCCTCATCGATCCCATCCGGATCGAAATGCATCACGTCATTTCGAATTTCCCTGACCTTGTCCATTTCAGCGCAAAAGACGACGCGGTCTACGCGGAGGCCCAAGTTCTCCCAATTTTCGGGGTTCTGAATAATCCGCAGATACTCCCCAAACGTAAGATCAGCTACTGATTGGATCCGTTCTTTCCGCTCTGGATCGGTGTCACTGCAAACACTCCGCAAAACCTCAACATTATATTTACCGTTCATGAGATTCCGAAGCTGGTTTTCTATTTGCCCTATCAAAAGGAACGGCTCCGAAAGGAATTGAAACTGCTCGCTTAAATCTGTGGCTGTCACTATTCCCGTAACCTTCTTGTCTGCCGACGAACGGACAAAAACGAACTCATGATCGATGATGAGTTTGGTTGCCTTAAAAAGACCCTCCGTGTCTTCCAGAGAAACGGCAGCCTCCATTGCATCTTTCACTTCAACAAGGTTGTTCTCATGGCTTAGGCGCTTCCCGATTGTCTTCCAGCTGATCGCACCGTTGATCGTCCGATCATTCGACATGACCGCCAACTGCGAAAAATCGTGCGCCAGCATCAAGGTGATTGCTTTTTCAACGGTATCCTGGGGTCTGACCGAGATCACGCCACAGTTTGCTGCCTTGAGCATGCTGATCAGGAAATTCGCATCTTTTGCAGCATAGGCTGAACCGACCTCACCTTCATCATCTTGAACTGGTACGACGACGGCGACGGGTTCGGGCGCTTTCTTGAACGAAATCTCGGCGTCGATCCAAACCTTTGTGAAGTCTGGAATGGTTACTATTCCTGCACCGTCCAACTCAGACCGAATTTTCTTGACGATACCAGTGCGACGCCTTCTGGCACCGAACCAGCGAAGCAGCTCTCGCACTGTGGTCGTGGGTTCCTTTCCCTCGCCAACGTCGTTTTTCACCTCTTCGAACTCTTTGCTCATATTGGTACTCCGTTAATCATCACATTCCCATCGCCGCGAATTCGCCGTTCGCTTCCATCCGGTCCCAGGCGGCGAGGACGAGGCGGCGGGTGCGGTATTCGCCGTGGTGGCGGATTTCCTTCTCCTTGAGGACGCGGAAGGTTTCCGAGGGGTAGTCGGGGCCCTTCACGTCGGCGGGATGAAGGACGTAGCGCAGCTCGTCGCGGGTCAAGCCGTAGGCGTGGGCGTACAAGGCGTCGAGATCGGCGCGCATGGGGGCACGGCGGTCCCGTTCCCAGGCGAAGGGCGGGGAGGACCGGTTGATAGGCGCTCGTCCCAAAAAAGAACCGTGCGAACGGTTACTCGGTGTTTTTTCAGCTTCTGCGTGCTTCACGCCCCCCGCTCCCACTACTTCTCTCCTACGCTTGGATTAGTTCAAGCCGAGGTGCCGACCTCGTGCAATCAATTCCCAGAATAGCTCTTCGTCGTTGATCCGATAAGCACGCTCTGAACCATAGCCAGTTGCTCTGGCCTCGACATTGAACCCAGCATCCCTAAACCCATCGACAATATCGGCTGGCGCATCAAAGTACATGCGATACTCGACGCCCCATTTATTGTTCTGGGTTTGCATGAATGCCTCATTCGGCGCGTGCCCGGCTGCAGCTTGGTAGCGTGTGCGGAACCTTTGCTTTCGACTGTCTGGCATTTCGCATTCGATCAAGAGATTTTGCATTCCATTTATTAATTTATCCATTTACGTACCTTTCTGGCTGTGCATTTGATTCAGGTAGGATGAAATCTCGTCATCTAATCCGTAGGACTGATTTACGAGGTCGTTTATTTTCTTCCATTCAACTGCGTCGAGCTGACTTGATCGATCCTGAAGAGCGTTATCCAGTCTTCGCATTAGATCAGAGGGAACTGATGGAAGCTTTTCCAGAATAAAATTATCAAAGTGCATGGTTCTAACGGCTCGGTTGAATCCGCCGACGTATACAAACCAGCAGATGAAATCTGACATTAGGAAAGCTGCAACAGATCGATTGCTGTAATTTCTGGGGTGATAAATTATGTTTACAGTATCCAGCGGCACAGTTGGCCTATCTGTTACGGCTCCAATTAGCCGTATATGGTCGGTTGGGTTCAGTAGATGAGCGACGATATTCTGAAAAACAACTGCCCCTGGGGGAAGAATAAATCTATCCTCGACCTTTCCGGAACTTATATAGCGCCAAGGCTCTCTGATCTGCATAGGAGCGATGTTTCGCCCTGCCAACAACTCGACATCGCCTTCTTGGCTGGCGAGTTTCTGAAGACCCTTTCCACGAGACGTTGAAAATTCGGCAACCCGATTTGGTTTTAAGAACTCTCGGATTTTGGCAAGCGCTGATTGATCTTGCACGCTCAAGCCAGTGGGGATGATGCCAAGACCGTCTGCCAAAGCGCGTGGCACTGCCATCACTGGTGAGTCCAGCCCGCGAAAAAGGCGAAGCTCAGCTGTGTCCTGACGTCCTTTCGAGCAGAACAGCAGCACCATTTCGAGAGCGACATTTGCCCATGCCTGCCCGATATCTACCGTCGAAACCAGACGTGGTAGCGCTATTGCCCTTACGCCCCTCCAAGCATTTGAGTAGGTTACCGACTTAGGGACTACGAGACCGAACATTCCTTTTTCGGACATCATGCAGACAGCAAGGCTGATGAAGTCAGCGCAAGTGTTGGACGCGCCCGCTGTTTGATGATGAGTGCATTTGATACACTCCTTCGCGCGACTTTCGACCTCTGCTCCGTATGGCGGGTTGCCTAGCACCACGTCGAACCCGCCGCGCTGCATCACATCGGGGAATTCCAACGGCCAGTGGAAGGCGCGGGCGCGGCGGGCGGCCTTGGGCGCGTCCATCATCGCATTCCGGATCTTTCCCTGATTGAGGGCCATCCACAGCTCTTCGGTCGTCGGCACGGTGCGGGCTGAGGCCCCCGCCGGTGCGCCGCCCACCTTGGGCAGCAGGAAGGCCGCCACATAAAGGTTCGCAGCCGCCGTCGCCCGCACAAAAGCCTGCCCCTTGCGCAGTTCCTTGAACCGCGCGGCCTTGGCCCCGATCTGTTCCACCGTATCCTCGGGCAGATCGCGGAAGCCCGAGAAATCCAGCGCCAGCGGTTTCATCTCGGGCATGGCAACTTGCCCGGTGCCGAAATCGAACCCGCCCTGACCGCCCTTGGCGTCGCGATTGGCCTTCAGGTAGTATTTGGCCGTGTCCTTGTCGTCGCCGGTCAGGGGCTTGTAGGCGGCATCGGGGATGCCATCCTCCAGCACTTTCAGGTCGAACACACCCAGCAGCGCATCCCCGCAGCGGATCTGCGCGTCGAAAAAGCCGAGGGGAAGGCCGGGGTCCACCGTCTCGATCCACAGCGCGACCTTGGTCAGTTCCACCGCCATCGGGTTGCGGTCCACCCCGTGAAGGCAGGACCGCGCGACATCGCGCAGGGCATGGCGGAAATCGGCCAGCGAGGGCGTGCCATCGGCGCGGATGCGCGCGAGCCGCGTGGCAATGCGGCGGGCGGCGGCTAGCAGGAAGTGGCCAGAGCCGCAGGCGGGGTCGATGACCGACAGTCTCAGTAGCGCCTTGGCGGGATCGTCCGCCTCGGCCTCGGTCTTGTCTAGCACCGGGTCGAGCGCGGTGTCGAGCAGCGCCTGAACGAGGCTGTCGGGCGTGTAGTAGGAGCCGGTGGTCTTGCGCTGGTTGCCCTTTTGCTCGGCGGCCTCGGAGGCGAAGAGCAGGGTCTTGCCGTCATCACCCAGCTGTGGCTGCAGTTCGAGGAGGGATTCGTAGACGGAGCCCAGTTCCTCGGTTTCCATCGCGCGCCAGTTGACGGGAACCATGCCGGTTTTCTGGTCAAGCCACGAGAGCCGGTAGAGCGCCTCCATGAAGGCGCGGTTGCGCAGGCGGGCGGTTTCGAGGTGGGGCAGCGCGTCGCCGGAGAAGAGGCCGCCAAGGGCGGGGAGCGCCAGCGCCTCTTGCCCGTTGGCCAGCGCGTGGAAGACGATCTTGATGCCTTCGTAGCGGTCGTGATGCTTGTCCCACGAGGCGGCGCGGTAGCATTGGGCGCGCAGGGCAGCGAGGCTGTAGCCTTCGGCATAGAGCTTGCGGGCGTCGGGCTTGGCTTTTTCTGGGTGCAGAAGGTTGCGATCTTCGGCCACCATCAGGAAGATCAGGCGGTAAACGAGGCGCAGGAGTTCGTTGAACCATTCGGTCAGATTGACGTCGCCAGATTTCAGCTTGTCGCGCAGGTCGGGGTTGGCCTCGAGGAAGCCTGAGCCAAGAACCTTGAGCGCTTTCTTGACCTGATTGGCCAGTTCTTCTCGCGCGGCCTCGCCTTCCTTCGATCCGGCGTCGCGCCAGCGTTCCAGCGCGCAATCGGTGGCCGGAGCGCCAGCAACGCCAAAGCGGGTGCGGTGGATCAGGAGCCAGAGGACGGCGAAGGAAGCGGCGTCTTCGTTGGTGAAGATCTGGGAGAGGTCGGCCTCGATATACGCCGGGCGGGTCAGCGAGGCGTTGTCGCGCATCACGCGGATCAGGGTGCCGTTGGTGACAAGGCCCCAGAGGGTGTCGTCATGCTCGTTCAGGTGGTCCTGAAGCGCGAAGGCGGGAGAGCGTGTGCGGTCGGTCGAAAGGGTCGCGCTGCGCCGGTCGAGCTTTTCGTCTGATGGGGGCACGACCACGATCGGCACCCTGCCGCCCGCGATGAAGGACAGAGCGCCATCGGCTGGGACGAGGTCGTCAAAGCCGAAGGTTTCCTGAAAGAAGGCCTTGATGAACCGACGCGTCGCATCGGCCGAGGGGTTTGCGATCCGGGAAAAGGTGTCGAAATGCGACTGGCCGACACGGAAGGCGGTCGAGATTTCCTCGCGGATCGTCAGACCTTTACGGATGTGATAGTCGGCCTCGGTCTGCTCGGACGCCGCGCGGCGGTCTACGCTGGCGACCATGGCAGGTGCGATCAGATTGCCTTCGAGGCTGAGTGAAGGCCAGGCGGACATGTCGACGATGGGTTTGCGCGCCATTATCAGACCTCGCTCGGTATCAGAACGAACAGACCAATCACATCTGGCGGCAGAACAGCTTCCACCGTGACGCGAGAGGCCGATCCTGCGGCGGCGCGAAGGCGGGCATGATCTAGCATGAGCTCTTCGGCACGGGTTTTGACAAAGTCAGCCAGTGGGCCGTCGAGCAAGCTGGGAAGATCCTCTTTTGCTTTGCCGATGAAGCGGTCACGAGCTGACGAAGCGAGGTCAGAGGTTGCGGGCGTGTTCAAAAGCGCGCGGGCTGCTTCGCCGCTTGCGACAATCTTGCCGCCTTGCAATGCCACGAGGGCAGCTTCCTCGGCGAGGAGGAGGCGCTCTTTTCGCGCATGGACGGTCAGCTTGAACCGGATTCGAAGGAGAGCCAGTCGGGTCATCTGCTGTATGGCTGAGGTTGGCCAGGCACCAACCCGGCCGATTCCGAGACCGGACAATGCCTCTGGGTCAAGGGATGCTTCCACCAGCGCCTCGGCGAGGGTGGCGGTCAGAGGATGTGTTCTTGTTAGCAGCGCAGTCCCTGACGGAGCGGGCTCGACCATGGCGAGGCGGACCGAGCCTGACAGGCCCCGTTGGGTCAGCCGTTCTTTCAGGCCCGCTTCCAGCGCATGGACATGGGCAACCAAGAGGGTCTTCCGAGGTTCAAGTGGCACACCAAAGCGCGACATTGCCCGTTCGATGAATACCTTGGCATCTTCTGGAGATCCCAGCAGTGTGCGGACTTTTTCCCATTCCGGCGCCACTTCCTGCGGCTTCATCGCATTCTGAGCGAAGCGCGCACGGGATCTCTTCTCGCTCTCTGATGCATCGCGCCAGCGCGTTTCCATAGCTTTCGTGCCATCATCAAGGCGAAGGTCGAGCGCCAGCTGTCGGGTTCCACCCCTGCGCAACATCATCGAAGCCATCAATGCATCTGTAACCGGCCCTCGATTGTCAGGGAGCGGCACAGTCACGCCTGTTGCCTCGCGGATTTGCTCCGCCTTGCGAAGGATAACCTCGAGAACAGCCCCGTCGATGGCGCTATCTGGTGAAAACATCATGATCGAGCGGACAAGCTCTGCCGGCTGTCCAAAGCGGTTAACCCGACCTTCGCGCTGCTGATGCCGGGTAGGGTTCCAGGACAGGTCGTAATGAACGACCGTGTCAAACAGCTGCTGAAGGTTGATCCCTTCGGACAGGCAGTCGGTAGCTACCAGAATACGCTGAACTTCCTTCTGGTCGTCGGCCGATGCCATTTCAGCCACGCGGTCACGGCGCTCATCGGGGGTCAGAACACCTGTTACCGCTTCCACAGCCAATTTGGGAAACGCCTTCCGCAGGCCATTTCGGACATGCTCAGCTGTTGCTAGATAGCGGCAGAACACGACGGGGTTCACGCCCTTCTTGATCAGCGGCGTGAGCGCATCGATAATGGCCGTAAGTTTCGGGTCGGCCGTGTGGATCAGTTCTTCTGCTTGGCTGACAAGAGCCAAGAGAGCCGGATCGGTGTCAAAGCCGGTGCTTGGTTCGATATCGACAGCATCTTCATCATCGGAGTCTTCGTCGTAGATCTGCGGCTCAAGTCGGTCGCTCTCATTAGACATGCGGTTGCGGAGAGCGCTAAGGGCAGCCGCTGGCGACGAACCGACACAGCGCATCAGGGCGAGTGTGCCCCAGAAGGCCAAACGCCGTTCCCGAGGCCCAGAGCCTGCGCGCGAGACAACGCCAAAGCAATAATCCAGCACCGCTTCCTGGAAATCGAGATGCGCCTGCGACAACCGGTACGGGGACTCTTTAGTTTCATGCTTGGGAAAAGCGCGGTTCTCACCCCACTCTCCCGAGACGAGATCGATCCGTTGGCGCTGCACGAAATGTCGTGCTAGACGTTCCCGATAGCGGGCGTCCTCAAAGTTCATCGCGCCAAAGGACGGCTCGATCAGTGAAAGAAGGCGGCCGAACGCGTCTTCATCACCCGAGTGGGGTGTTGCCGTCAGAAAGATCATCCTGCGCTCTGGATCGCGGGCAAGGCCAGCGAGCAGTTCAAAGCGCTGCTGCTTGCCCTTATGGGTCCCCACACAGGCATGGGCCTCGTCCACGATCACGAAATCAGGGCATGCCCGCGCGAAGCCTTCACGACGCTTTTCGGCCTTGATGTAGTCGAGGCTGACCACCGTGTAGGGGTAGGCATCGAACAGCGTCTGGGCCAGCGGGAGACCACGTTCCAGTCTCGCGGCACTACCTGATGTCACGGCAACCGCCTCGATCCCGAACCGCTGCTTCAATTCCCCGACCCATTGCTCGACGAGGTGGGGCGGGCAAAGCACTGAGAAGCCATCGACTTCTCCCCGGTCCATTAGCTCGCGAAGGATCAAGCCTGCTTCGATCGTTTTCCCGATTCCAACATCGTCGGCGATCAGAAGGCGAGGCACCTGCAGACGGAGCGCCATCAGCAGAGGGACCAGCTGATAGGTTCTGGGCTCGAAGGCGAGCTGCGCGGCCGACCGGAAAGGCCCCGCTCCCCGCCGAAGAGTAAGCCGCATCGCGTCTGCCAAGAGTGCAGCTTTCGACTGGACAGTGGGCACAGCGTCGATTGGCAAATCAAAACGGGCGGCTTCGACTGGCAGCATTTCAAGGGAAGGATCAAGGATGACTGTGTCATTCTCACTGCCGGATAGAGGGCGTAATGCAAGAATACCGTCATTTGGGGAAGGCAATGCCACCCATTCGCGCCCACGCGCGCGCACCAGATCTCCGGGAGCAAAATTCACAGTCATAAGATCAATCCTTGAACATCGAAATCAGCGCATCGGGCACCCCGGTTGCGCAAGTCTCGGGTAATTCGAAAAGCGTCCAGCCTTTGATCTCAGCGATCTCGCGTGCTGCTTCGGACAGTGTTTCCGTGCAGGCAGCGACACAATGGTTACGCCATGCAAAACTCATCTCCTGACCCGCAAAGCTGACGGGCGCGCCATCCGGAGTCGGGATTCCGGCGTCCTTCAAGGCTGGCTCCCATCCTGCGGCATCCGTCGTGCGCCTCGAACCCGTGCTCAGCACCACCTCACCACGAGCCAGATCGATCAGCATTTGCTTTGCTTCGATGCTCGCACGGTCAATCAGCTCATGATCCGGCTGGTTGAAGTAGGAGAGCAAGCAACGGTAGCAGCCACGAACGCAAGCATCACCATCGCGATCCACCAGCAGCTTCGCGTCACCCTCGGCGATGGCTTTGTCGACATTATCGAAGTGCATGATGGACAGAGCTTCTCGCGCCACTTTGCCCAAGGCTTGTGCGTCTTCGACCAACCGGTTCAAAACCCCGGCACCGCCCTCTGTCGCTTCATAGGCGAGGATAGAACGCCGATTGTCTCGGGCGGGTAATGGCTCCCCAAGTATCTCGCCCTCTTCGAGTTGGTAAGTAACCGCGATACCCCGCAACAGGGCATGCTGCACAGTTGCTATGGTTTCGGGAGCATACGCGTCTGGTTCGAGGAAACGCAGGAGCAGAGCATTTTTACGGTCTCGAACAATAGGCACGATACGGACTGGTCTTGCGACGTCCGGCGGCACATCGACATCGGGATCCTCATCCTCCGATTTTGCCCAATAACCGCTACGAGGGTCGATGTTGAAGCCAAAGACAGTCTGATTCTTTCGCCGTTTCAGACCCTTGTTGATCCGGCTGATTTCGGCACTGTTGGCATATTGGAGAGCGATGAGCGAAGTCTCGCCGCAACGAAAATCAGCCTCCGTCACCTGAAGCCGACCATCCTTCTTGGGCCAGGAAAAAACAGTCTGGATATCAAAGCCCTGGCGGACGCGCTCCTCGTCGTTCGCCGTGATCCGGTCGGCGGGAGCTGCTTCGACATTGTCGATCCGGAGGGTCTTCTTGACCGGGACCTCACCGGCCATCGGCGAGTTGCATGCATGGCAGCGTTCCACCTCACCCTCGTGACAGGCGCCGCAGTTGGAACAGATGTAGATGTCCTTTGTGGCCAATTCAGAGCCGTCCCCGGTGCGCACCTCGGGCGGCAGCTTTGCCTTCATCACCCGATAAGCGCGGCCTTCATGGTAGATCAGGCTGCGCGGCCCAAACTCGGAAATCGCGAGGAACCGCGCGCGCTGCAGGAAGGAACCAGCTTTGCCCTCGCCAGGAACGAAGGCGTAGAGCGGTAGCCGCGGG
This sequence comes from Lacimonas salitolerans, assembly GCF_042677865.1. Lineage (NCBI taxonomy): Bacteria > Pseudomonadati > Pseudomonadota > Alphaproteobacteria > Rhodobacterales > Paracoccaceae > Lacimonas > Lacimonas salitolerans. The sequence goes on from NZ_JBHUDD010000151.1 coordinate 23,907, forward strand.
AAGTTGTACCCCGGCAGAAAGCCTTCTGTCGCTAGGTAGCGATATGAATAGAAGTCCGATCCGTTGGTTGCCTTCCCCTGTTCAAGAATGGCGATCTGATCACTTGCCTGCATCTGAGCAGCCTTGATTTTGCGCCGGTCAGCGCCGGAAAGGCCGGTGATCTCGGAACGGCTGTTTGCTTCCATCAATTGGGTTCGGGCTGAATTGTAGAGTTCGCGCCAGCGATCAAAAGCGCGGTCAAATTCCTGCGGTGCGCGCATTGCAACCTCCAGGATGAAATCATCCTCATCACCCATCCAGACGGGTTTCTTACCTTCCATTGATGCGAGAATTTGATCCAGAACACGCTTCATCGGTGCGCGCGCAGCCGTCACGAGGCTCGGTCGGCTAATGACATCGACCACATCTTGCTTCAGCGGATATTTCGCCTGTGTGAGGTCAAGAATTTCAGGAATGTCAGGTGATAGCGCCAGCTTAGCCTCTGCTAGCCAGACGGCATGCAAGTGAGAACGAACGAGTTCTTCATTGGTGATATCGAGCGCAGGTGGCCGAACAACCCCGGCCACCATGTCGTTGCGCCGTTCAAAAAAATACTGATCGTGAGGCGATTGTGCCGCACAATAAGTGACGATGACCGCCGCCTGTCCAGACCGCCCTGCCCGTCCTGCCCGCTGCGCGTAGTTGGCCGGGGTCGGTGGTACATTGCGCAGGTAGACGGCGTTCAAAGCGGAAATATCGACTCCCAGCTCCATTGTCGGTGAACAGAAGAGCGCAGGTAAGAACTGGTCAGACTCGCCTGAGGCCCTGATGTCTGCCGCATGCTCCTTAATCTTTTCACGGTCGTCATCCTCAAAGCGGAAGCGCCACTCTCGCCATTCTCGCTGCTTCTGTGAAACCTGAGCGGTATGCTCTCGGCCCTCCAGCCCCCAATAGGAGCTGCGGCCCCTTTTCAGATCGGTTGCTATTGCGTTGTACAGGTCGTGAAAATACCTGTTCCCTTGCGCTTCTTTCGCGCGCGCTGCCTCTCCTGGGACCAGACGGACAGCTGACGGCGACAGCCGCCAGCCAAGCAAATCAGCCTCGATCTCCACAAGCGAAACCAGCCCCTCTCGCCCCATTAACTCGAGCAGGCCAGTCATAACTATAAGGTAGTCAGCTTTGTTGAGCTTCGTTCCAATCACGCTCTTGCGATTGATTTTGCGGCCGATCCGCGAGTTGTGCCCTGCACGAATAATCGTTTGCTCTTCCCTTAGCCCTACACGGTCTTTCCCAGGAGCCTGTAAGAACAGGGTCGACCTGCTTCGGGGCGTTTCTTTTTGGTCGATAGCCCAAGGCGTTCTCAACAGGTTCCGTGACTTTTGTGCGACGGTGTCCAGAACAGTCAGATCAAGCGCCTCGGTACTGACGGCCAGACCTTCCAGCATCGCCCCAAGGATTTCCTTGAGCAGATTCCTGCAGGCTTCGGTATCCAGCTCCCCGAGTTCTGGATGCACTGCCATCAGCGCTTCCCTATCTTCCACGATGTCATCAAGCCCAATGAACTCGACATCAATCAGCTTGAGCACGGATAAGCTGGGGTTGGTATAGCGCCACCCCCTTCTCAAGTCAGTCCAGACCCGATGTGCAAGAACTTTGGCGAGTGAGCGTTGGGCATCCTCGCGTACAACCACACCAGCTTCAGGGTCCAGCATCCAGTGGATGCGCGAATCCTTGTTGGATGCAGTAAAGCCGAGCGCTTTCACCACTCGCAGACCAAACTCATCCTCGGCCATCCCGTCCGGGCCTGCGTCCAAAACAGCGCGCAAGATTGCGCCGCGCAGTAAGCTCACGAACAGATAGTCGTTGAAGTGCCCCGCCTGAAGGGCTGCGTCCTGGCGGTTGTCGGTGAACCCAAGCAGCTTGCGCTTCTCGGCTGGTAAGCCGCTGCTGTCTCCGTTCATCCACTCAAGGGCCGTTGATACAAGATGCGTGGTTGCTGAGCTTCGGCCTTCGCCCGAAAGGCCTGCGAGCTTGCTGCGCTCGCGCATGCTCGGATGAGGTTGATCGAGACAGCATGGACAGAAACCGAACTTGCCGGGAATGAACCAGAAACTGACGCCATCTGGACTATAACGACCATCAGGCCGGACAGTCATCAGCTCAGGCAGTCGACTTTTCCTATTCGCGCGGAGGCGTTCGATGCCGTTTCGCTCTTCCCGCCAGTCTTCAGGGTAGCTTTCAGGATCGCCGTTGAACGCGTAGTGTGGATCATCCTCACCGATAGGCGTCAGGTAGCCCGCAATATCACCATCCGGGTCTGCGATAGGCGTGTCGTCGATGTTTCTGGGTAGGAAACGAAGTCCATCGGCATCTTCAGTCTTGGTGACAAGATGCAATTCATGGCCGCATTCCCTACAGAACCGTGTAGGATAAAGACGATGGCCGGGCGCATCAGGGTCTTCCAACTGGCCTTCGAACAAAACCCGTCTCGGGCGATTGGTCAGCGTGGTGAAAATCTCTCCAGCACCAGAAATAAAGCGATGCAACTTGAACGCGAGGAATGCGCCGGCGCCGGCGCCACCGCGTTCTGACTCAGGCAGGCTCACACTGGTCAGGAAATTTTCGAAACCACGTCGGCACGTTTCCTTATCGAGTCCGCTATCCAGCGACAGCTGTTCCACGGCATCATCAAAAGGGACCGGCTTCTTGCGCTTGAGTTCCTGACCATCATCAAGGCCGATTGCAAGCTCAGCCCATACAGCGAGTGGATGGCGACGTAGAGCCTCATCCGTCAATACCTCAGGAAGGTTGTTGTTCAGTTCAGACGCGAGCTGCGGGCGGACATCCTCCAGCTTAAGTCGGTCATCCGTTGCGCGCTGCAGGGACTCATCAATAACCGCATCTGGACCAATTGACGCCCCGAACAAGCGAGACGCGACATCGGCCACGGCTTTCGCGCGACCGGCATCTGATCCCTCACTGGCCATCGTGGCAGATGTCCCTATGCAGATCGGTTCTTCGACTGGTGCGCATCGGTTCCGAAGGCGTCTTACAAGAATCGCCACATCAGCGCCCTGACGGCCACGATATGTGTGCAATTCGTCGAGCACGATAAACTCGAGCCCGCTGGCATTATCGATCACCTTTGTATCGAGGGCGTCCTGCCGCGTCAGAAGCAGCTCGGCCATCATAAAGTTGGTTAGAAGGATATCAGGTGGATTATCAGCAATTCGCTGACGCTCCTCCTGGCTCTCCTGTCCCGTGTAGCGCCGCACCACCGGCTTCAGTTCTTCTGGCAGTCCGGATTGGGAAATGAACTTCTCAATTTCCTTTATCTGGCTGTTTGCCAGAGCGTTCATTGGGTAAACAATGATCGCCCGGGTCTTGCGTGTGCGCCCAGCCTTGCGCTTACGGACGATGGCATCAACTATTGGAACGAAGAAACACAAGGACTTCCCCGAACCCGTTCCCGTCGTCACAACAAAGCTTTGACCCGCGCGTGCCTTGGCGATGGACTGAGCCTGGTGCCGGTGAAACTTGATGGGCGTGTCGTCGATACGAAATATCTTGCCAGTTGCCGCGTCCAGATCGCCGGATGCCACAAGGTCGTCAACCGTCGGGCCTGAACGAAATCTGGGGTTTAGCGAAAGAAGAGCATCAGGCCAGAAATGCCCATCATCATACTGACGATTGATCTCGAACGCTATATCAGCAGCACGGATGGTACTGAAAGACCGCGAAAAGCGGGCATAAGATTCGATGAGATTATGATCGAATTCAAAGGCTTTCATGAAAAATCCTATTGCTCCTCAGCCGCCTGCGGTCGTCCGAGTATCGCTTCTCGGTTTATGAGCACAATCTGCTGATCCTGTGGCCTTCGCACTGACGGATCGGTGTCCAAACCCAACCGCTTGAGCGCATAGAACAGAAGCGCCCGGCGCACTGGGATCTGCGCCTTGCCCTCTTCCATCCCATAATCCATCTCGATCGCTCGGCGCTGGGTTGGCGAGAGCTCAGGATGTGGGCCGATCTCGAGGACCGCTTCATTGTGCCAGTCTGCATCGGTGCGCAGATCAGCAGTGGCTGGTCCATGAGCACCAATCGCGACGATGCGCGACAGCAGGAAATCCTTGAATACATGGTCATTCTGGCAGAACGCCCGAGCGTGCCAGCGAAATCCGTCGAAGGCCAGGGCATGCGGCTCAATCCAGCGCGCGCTGGGCTCGGGTCTTGACATGGACTGGTAGGTTATCTCAAGCGCTGCAAGCGCGTGAATTGCGGCCAGGACATCGCGCAGGGTCTCGGGTGCGACGCCCCGAGTGGGCGTTGGCGTTGCACCATAGCTCGGAAAAACGCTGATCCAGCTCTGGTCTTGCGAGACCAACCCCTGATCGACAGCGCGCAAGTGCGCAAGATAGTCCTCGGCGCTGGGCGTGATGAAACGCGGCTTGAAAGCCTTGCCTCGGACATAGGCACGCTGGCTTTTGTCATAGATGAGGTTGCGCTTCCACTTGTCCGCGTAGCCAGCGAGATCGAGGGAAGCCTGCTGGAGCGAAATGCCGAAGGTATCGATCAGGTCAGCGCGGTTGATCCGGCCGTGCCAGAAAACCCGAAACTCGATGAACGCGTTGCGTCGCTCAGCGCCCCAGTTCAGCTGCTTGACCTTCTTGCGCGGCACACGATCCCTTTCCTGACACCTTTGCAGTATAACTAATAATTAGTGGGTCGCAATAATTTGATTCACATCAAGAACATGTGCGGAACATCATATCCGTGCAACATCAAAGGCCTGCAGGAAGGCCTCAATCTCATTCGCCAGCTCCGTGTCGCAGGCTTCGGAAGCCTGCACCTCGGTCAGCGCACGCCGCGACTTTTCTATGGTCATCCATTGCGCCTCGGGTGCGTCTACGGCCGACCAGCGCTCTTCCAACCAAGCTCGATACTGCGCGCGCTCTTCAACCGAGAGCAGCTCGGGCGCGTGAAACGCGACCAAGCGGCGTCCCAGCTGGCGCAAGCGCGTATCTGCAAGGCTGGCGACAATCTCCTGGCGCCTTGGCCAGTCCACCCGCTGGAACTCCGCGAGCAGCGCCTTGTCAGCATTGCTGTAGAAGCCACCATAGATTTGCTTCTCGACCGGAGGGGTGGGTGCATCAGGATCCTCCGGGAAGCGCACGGCCAGCGCCTGCCCCACCCGCGTGCGAAACTCAGGCGCATTCGCGATCATTCCGGCGCGGCGCAACTGCTCGGCGCTGGGCGTCGGCACAGATAGCAAGGCGGGCGACTTGTTGACCGTTACAGAACGGATGACCTTCGGGGTGGCATCTACAGCGGAGAAGAGGGCTGCGTCATCCGCCACCAGCAGATCAGCCGGATCGGCGGCGTCCAGATCCAAGAAGGCTGCCTGATTGGGGTTGCTGGGCGAAGTTCCGCAGAAGCAGCCGATTGTTGCGCGCGGCAGGCCGCCCCCGAACCGGTGGACCAACGCCATGGGTTGGAAGGTAGCGAGGCTGGCCTGGACATGACCCTTGTCACGGTTGGCCAGCAGCTCCGCCCAGAGTGCCGGCGCGCGCTGGGCGATCTGTCGGGCGACGTGGATTGTCGCCTCGACGTCACCCAGAGCGTCATGCGCATTATGCGCGACAAAGCCATTCAGGGGTGCGATGCGGTCCAGCTTGAAGCGCACCCGACCGGTTTCGTCGACAGGCCAGTCGAACAGGTCGGGCTGGCGGTGCCAGACGGCATAGAGTGCTGTCAGAATATCGAAGCGCGTGTTGCCATTGAACTGCGTCGCGAACACATCAGGCTGCAGGTTCTGATAGAACGCCTGGCGCAGCATTTCCTCGTCAAAGCGAATGCTATTGAACCCGGTCCAGATCGCGGGCGACCAGCGCTCAATCAACGCGCGGATCTCCTGAGTGAATTCGAAGAGCGAAGGCAGTTCCGGATCCAGCAGCTGCGCTGGGCGGACACCGGTGACCGCCAGCGCCCATGGCGACGGGATGATGTGCGGCGCGATGCGGCAGCGCAGATTAACCCGCTCGATCTCCCTGAATTCAGAATCCGTCAGAATGGCGGCGAATTGCAGCGGTTGATCGAAGGCGGGCGAGATGCCGGATGTTTCGAGATCGTAAAAGGCAAATGTCATGAGCGCAGCTTAGCGCGTGACGCTGAATCCGTCATCTTCCAATGACAGATTGCGGGCGATGCCGTCGCCGCTGTCATTTCACCACAGGGCGCCATTCAAGCGTTACCCCTTTAGATATCTGCAAGTCTGGATTTCAGCTGCGCTGACATGATCCTGTCGGTGGCAGCATTGGCAGCCAGCCTGTGGAGTTCATGTAGTACCCGCTCCCCCTGCCCGATCCGCGCAGCGGCGGTCATGACATGGGTGACTGCCTCGTCAATATCAAACGGGTTAGGTTCGTACCCGCGCCCCGCCAGCAGATGACCAATCGCATGCAATCCGACCTGCGCGGCAAAAGCCGGCTCCTTGTTGGCAAAATCCCGCGCCGCGCGAATAAGCGTCGCAGGCGCTGCACTCGGCTGTGCAGCGCAATCAAGCGCGATGTCGAAATACTTCGCGGTCTTTGCGGCGGCAAACCACTTGCCCTTCGAGCCCTGCGTCTCGATCAGATCCTCGAGGATCCGGCGCGCATCGAGGTCCGGGTAGCGCTTTACCAGATCGCGCCACATCGCGAGATAGGTGTTGCCCGAGACCGAGGGCAGGCCAAAGCGGCGATAGGATTCTTCCTCGCGGCCCTGTGCAACCAGAATGCGCTCACAGAACTGCGCGATGTCCTGATAGCCCCACGGACGACGATCGCCCTGCAGCAGAGCTTCGGCATAGGCGAGCGCGTCGTCTTCACGCCCCTGACGCAGCAGCGCCTCGGCGCCGAACTTCTCGTCGAACCAAAGGTGCGTCTTTTTGCACGCAAGAAGCGCCAGCAACTCGTCATGACGTCCCGCCTCTAACAGGCAGGATAGTGTCAGCGAGCCTGTCGCGACATGAATGAAACGCTCATGATCTGACCAGGCGGCCTCGATCATGTCGAGGTCTCTGTCGGCGTGCAGGTTCATCAGGGCGGGATATGCCGCGATCTGCCCGAAGCAATGCGCGATCGGCGCAAGGTAATCCACGCCGTCATCCTCGATCGCCTCGCGGAGCTGCTCGAGCCATTTCGCGCGGGTTTTCTCATCGGCGGGTGCCTCGATCAGGACCGGCAGCAACTCCTCCAGTGTCCGACGCACGGCATTGCCAAGCGCGCCCGAGGAGGTGTCGATATGCTCGAAGGCGGGCCAGATACGCTGGGCCAGCGCGATGACACCTTCAGCGGCGGCTACAGGATCGACCTTCGCAACCGCCCGGATCTCGGAGCTGGCAGATTTCAACCGCTCGATGGCTTTTGCTGACGACTTCCAGCTATAGGCACCCGCGCGCATGCCCGGCTTGAATGCCCATTTATGTGCTGGTGTCTTTGCCATTTCGCTACCGCCTCCGCACTGTACTGCGCGCGATCCAGTCCGACCCCGCATAGCTGATGACATGCACCAGTACCTCGCGTGCGGCCTCGTTGACAGTAAATGCAATGACTGCCTTGCGTCCTGCCGGAATAGCGCGAAGTCCCGGAGCGATTTCTGAGCGGACGCTGCCTTTCAAAGGGGTCCCTGCCAGACTGGAAACAACAGCTTCGATCTCGGAGAGACGCCGCTCGGCTGCCTCCGGCCCTGCATAGTTCGTGATCAGCTCTGCGATCGACGCCAGGTCATCTGCCACAGCCGGGTGAAACCGGATGCGATACGTCATCCCTGTCGCGCGACGCCGATACTGGCGCGAGCCGCTGCGAATGCAGGCTCGGGCTCAACATAGTCCGAGTGTGGGGTTCGCATCCGTGCGCGGATTTCTTCGGCCATCGCATCCAAGGCGATCGCACGCTCTTCTTCATCCCGGATCATCTGTTCCAGCGCCGCTGCAACCGCCGCGCTCTGCGAGGCGAAGACGCCTTCACCGACCTTGTCAGTCAGGAAACGATGATGCCTATCTGTGAAACTGAGCGTGGTTTTGACTGTCATGATGAGACTCCAAGTATGACTTGGTAATCTAGACAGCCCGAGGGCACGTGGCAAGCCTGGTATCGTGCCCGCGAATGCGGGGCAATGCACGCCAGTGCGGGCGAATGCACGCGACTGCTGTTTTTCTGTGGTGGTGTTGATGTGGCGTTGATGTAAAACGCAAAACGGCCTGTGGTATAAAGATACCACCGGCCAAGCGTTTGTATTATTTGCAAGATTTGGTTGCGGGGACAGGATTTGAACCTGTGACCTTCAGGTTATGAGTCGTGCCGAACAGACGATGAACGATTGCGCTCGCCTGCGTATTCCTTCGATATTTCCGCCAGTTGAAGGCCCCTACCCCGCTCGCACCATGCGCGCGATTGCGCAGAAACTGGGAGCAGTTTGCCCCCTATTGCTTCCACAATGCTTCCGCGTGGGGGAAGAATGATGGCCATGGTAGCGACATTGCATCAGCGACAAAATTTCGAGCGAAGGTAGTCGAAGAAACGTTCAGAGTTAGGTTTCAGTAAAGGAACCCTACCAATGCACTTCCGATGACACGGCAGCAAAACAGTTAGGGCAACTTGCTGAGCGTTCATATCGTCGCAATGTTACTGAAAACGCCTCTCCGCAGCCCTAATTCTGCTGCCGTGGCTGCACCGTTCCCATCGGGAACGGTCCACTGATTTCCACGATTACTCTTTGCGCTCGCAACATCGCCCCGCGTCTGCGCCGCATCATATTCATCGGCGAGGCGCCGCTTGGCGGCAGCCTCAATTTCTAGCGCATCGGCCTGCGCACGATGGGCGGCAGCGACAAGATCGTCATGGGCAGCTTTGGCGTTTTTGAGCCGCGCGGCCCGTTTCGCGATATCATAGGCAAGGCCTGCTGCTTCGCGAGCTTCCAGAACCTCCGCCGCGGTCTTGGCGCTAGCCAGCATCGTCGCGGCACGATCGATGAGACCCGGAAGGTTCTCGCTTGCCGCAGGAATAGGTGCGGGCGCAGTCATTTCCGCGCCTCCGCCGACTCAAGCGTGACCTTCAGCGCGCCGACCTTCACGGTGCGCGCAGGCTCGAAACCCCTGCGCCAGGCCTCGGGCAGCGCACCGTACTTGCGCTCCGAGACGGTCAGCTTGGTGTCGATGAATTCGGCCGGGTCCTCGCCACTGTCGGCAATGTTCTGGGCGATATGCGCCAGCTTTTCCTGATCCCAGTCGATGCGTTTCGGCAGGTCGGCGACCACGGTGTAATCGCTATCGACGAGGCGGACGGTGCCGGTATCCTTGCCGCATGCCCGCCGGGCTTCAGCGGCGCGGGCGGCGTAACGCACATCGAGGGCGCTGTTGAATTTGGCGCTGGCAGCCTTCAGCTGCTTGGCCGCATGGTCCAGCTCGGCTTGCAGCGCGGCGAGCAACTCCACCGGCAGCTGCGCCAACTCGCCTGCGGGCAGGTTCAGCATGTCGTTGATGCTGGGCGTGTTGTCAGGATAGGTCATATGGGTCTCCTGTTCGGCAAAGAGAGGTCAGGCAGCCGTAAGCAGCCGGACGACGGATCGGGATTTCGGTTCACGGGGTTTGGGGCGGGCGATCGCGAGATATGCGAAGCGATCGGTCGCAAGGCGCATCTGAACGAGGTGAACGAGGCTCTGCTGCGCTGCTCGAAAGGCCGCATCGCCAAGCGCGCGCAGCGCGCGACGCTCCTTGACGGACAGACCGCCTAGTTCGGTTTCCGTATCGACAGCGAGGAAGCCGCGGTAATAGACCAGCGCCTCGCCTTCGGTGGCCTGGCTTACCCAGGCACAAAATGCGACATCCGACATCTCCGAGCCCGGTATCGCGTCTTGGGCGAGCCGCATGGCAGATGTGGATTTGCGACGGCCCATGTTCATTGCGCCGCTCGCAGCTGCACGCTTTGGACGGTGCTGTCGCAACGACGGCCGTTTTCGTAAGCCTCGACATCTTCGAGACGGTAGATCACCCGCCCGCCGATCTTGAGGAATGCTGGTCCTTCGCCGGTCCAGCGCCAGCGCTCAAGCGTGCGCGGGCTGATCTTCAGCCGAGCCGCCAGCTCGACCTGGTTGAGATGCGTGACTGACATCTTCGTCTCCTTCGCGTTTGGTCAAATGCCTGCGAAGGACCATCGCCCATGGCGTGGGAGGAAAACGGGAGGAGCCAGGGAGGGGAGAGGGGAGGAATGTGTTGAAACGCGGTCAGACAAGGCCCATATTAAACTTATCCGAAGCTCGGACGCGTTTATTTGGAGATGTCTATGCCCACCTCACCCGCCACAGAGATCGCGGCAGACAACGCGATTCTGATCAAGGAGGCTGCCGTTGCCACCGGGGTTTCAGCTCGCAAAATCAACCGTCTGATTGATGACGCTGTGTTACCAAGATCAGTTTGGGTGAAAGTGGATGGGCGCCGTGCACTGCGGGCCTACGCCGTGCCCATGGTGAGCTTCGGGGCCTCAGACGGCGCCAAACTGAGCAAGAGTATGCGCTTAGAAGCCATGCGAATGATCGGAAAATTTGCCAAAGCGAATTGGCGCCGCCTCCGCGATGAACCTGAACATGCAAAGGTTCTGCGGTTGGAAAGCGGTTGTGTCATCATCGACTTGGGCGAAACGGTAAGCGCTGCAATGGTAGGCTTGAACAAGTGGAGCGACGCTCTGCATCGCATCGTTGTGGACCCAGAGGTCAGAGGCGGCCTTCCCGTCGTACGCGGCACACGGATCAGCGTTTACGAAATCGCTGATGCACTTTCTTCAGATGGTTTGGATGTCACCCTGGACGATTTCCCGGCCCTGAGCCGTGACGACGTCGAAGCAGCAGTGTTCTATGCAAAGGCGCATCCGCGAACGGGGCGCCGTCGGGGCGGGTCCAATTTCCGCCGCCTCGTCTCAGAGGAAGCTGCCGATTTGACCGACGCTGCGTGAACCGGGGCGTGATCTTTTGAAGCTGTTGATCGACGAATGCCTGTCCATCGCCTTGGTTGACATGGCCATCTCTGCCGGTCACCCAGAAAGCGCGCATGTGACCCGCCGGGGCATGACCGGCTGGAAAGATCACCAACTGATGGCGGCGATCATCGATAATGACTGGACGCTCGTCACCCGAAATTCGGACGATTTCAGGCCCAAATCCGGTAGCGCAAGCCAAGCGCCATGCTACGTTGGTCAGGCATTGCATGCAGGTCTTATCTGCCTGAACCTGCCCGCCGGATCCGGGCGGGCAGATCAGAGGGCTTACTTTGAAGCGGCCTTGGCGCGCATCGGAAATCCTGGTGACCTCGTGAACCAGATTTTGGAAGTTGATCCAGATCCTTCAAATCCTGGAAGGGTCGTTCTCCGCATCTACGACTTTCCAGAGCTTTGAACCTGAACCGATTTCAAGCCCATCGCCGGCTCACACTTCGAGCCAGCAGTTTGAACCGCTCTCCCGTATGACATCCTTCCACGTTGGATGACCGCCGAAGAGGTCCTTCAAGCGCTTCACCGAAGCCCCGCACTCGGCTTCCTCGATGATCCGCGCAACAGGCAGCACCGGATCGCCGCTGAGCCAAGCCTCTGCGAGCATGGCGGCCGCGATCTTCTGCTTGCCGCCCGTGAATTCGTGCCATCTGCCGTGCACGATCAGCGTCCGACCAGCGCCACGCATATGCGCCAGGGCCATGGCCGAGACCCGCCCGTCGCGAGTCCCGGCGATGGATGAAAGCAGCCGGCGGGCCGCGAGATCAATCCTCGAAGAGCTGCAGGTCATCGACCAGAATTCCCCAGCGCCGCAGATATTTCTCGCCGATCATTTGCTCAGCAGCGGTACGGTCCTTCAGATCGCAGCCATGCGGCCAGGTGATCGTCAGGGTCAGCGTCCGCCGGCGGTCGCCTCCCGGGCGGCGGGCGAGCTTCACGGCGATCTTGGCCCGCGTGACCACATAGCCCTCGCTCAGGGGCGTGCGATCCCCGAACCGCTGCTCCGCCTTCGTCCAGATCGTCTCGTCGGCGCGTGCAGGCTTCTCCAGCGTGACCCTGAAATCGCTGTCGTCGATCGGCATCACCCGCAGCTCGCGCACCTCGACGCCCTCAATGCCGTCTTCCGGGTCGACCGGAAATTTATGGGGAGCCAGCAGCACAGACAGATCGTAACAACGCAACGGGAGGCGGTTTTCCTTGAAGTCGATACCAAGCAGGTGCGTGACTGTCGCCTTGACGATCTCGCTCCGTGTCACCTTGTCGTTGGCGATCACCTCGATGCTGCCGGTTGCAGGCTCGTAGGTCACCGCAGCTTCGAACACAGGACGATAGGGCTGCCGGACAAGCGAGCCCCTGTCGTCAAAGCGCAGCAGATCATCGGGCCGCCCCTCGCGGTAGACCGTTACCTGCACGAGGTCGCATTCGTCGCCCTCATGGGTCGTCCTCACCCGATCGAAGACGTCGACATGAGCATGGGCGGCACCCGAGAACTCCTTGATCGCGGAAACGAAGGCGTTACGGGCGGCCGCGCCGCGCTGAACGACACAACCGGCGTCAGTCATATAGCCCGCCCACATCCGACCGCGCCGACGATCCTCGGTGAAGCGAACTTCCTCGGCATGGCGAAACCGGTCCTTAGTGTTCAGGAACATCCAGAGCGACCGAGCGTGCGAGTTGGCGAGGCCGTCGAGGAAAGCAGGATCTTCGGCCACGCTATAGATCGCGGCCTGCCCCGGCTCGTCGGATAGGCCATGGACGCGTTCTGCATCGTTTGAAATGCGATCCCGCTGGACCCGGGACATCTCCTCGATGGCACCGAGCAGCGGCCCCGACAGATCGGTATCCGCTGCAGGCCAGCCAAATTCGGTGGGAAGGCCGATCTCCGGCCGGTCGAAATATGCACGCAGCGCCTCAGGCGGCGTTTTACGCAAAAAGGATGATAGAGCAGCCATGCGTGATCTCCTTACGCTGATTCCCGTTTCCAAGCTGATCTGCTAATCTGCGTATCATAGGGCTGCAAAGTCAATCGAAAATCTACGCATTTCCGCTGATCGACTTATTGGTCGAAAAGGGATGGCTGCCCAATGGTCGTTGTCAGAACGCCCAGCTTCAGCAACCGGACTTCGGCCGCCTCGCGAGAGACCGCGAACAGGTCCATCACTGCATGGACAAGATTTGCCGCGTGCTCTGAGGTGAGATGGATGTTTGCATGCAACTCGCGCGGCGCGCAGTAATCTGAAACCAGCCGACTGAGCCGCGTGGCCGGCATCAGCAGGGCTCCACTGATGTAGCCGGCCTGCCATTCCATCCAGTCGGACTGCGGTGCGTTCAGAATGTTGTCGCGCTTGGAGATCGCCTTGTTGGCGTTCAGGCCGCGGTCTAGCAAGTCACCCGTGGCAAACTTCTCCGCCCAGAGCGGCCCGTGAAATTTCACGTGGCCAAATTCATGTGTGAGTGTGGTTCGGAAGCGGTTCTCACGCCGATCGTCTTCGGAGATCCGTTCGGAGATAGAGACCTTTGGCCCACGGTTGTGGAAGAACTCGGTCACCCCTTCAACATCTGCACCGTAGGCAGACAGGTCGGCAAACGGGTCAAGGTCTGCGTCGTGCATTTCGATCAACACGGTCAGATCGTCAGTCGCCACGGGATAATCGACCTTACCATGGCGCTTGAGCAGGAGGTCGCGGATGAGACGCTCACATTCATCGTCGAGCTCCCGCGCCTGGTAGAAGGGTCGCTCGGCAAAACGGCCCGTGTTGTCACGGATCATCCTCACCATACGCCACCCCCTACTCTTTCAGCGTACGCCGAAAGCTCATGAACGCTGCCACGACCTTCTCCGGATCAGATGTGTCGGGGCGCACGTCGTCAGGCAGGCGGCCCGCAAGCGCGAACAGATAATCTTCCGGAATGTTCAAGATGCTCGAGAACTGCCGAATCAAATGCCCGGAACTCGGATTTCGCCGATCATGTTCGATATCATTGAGGTATTGCGGGGATATGGGCCCCGCTTCTTCCTCCTTCATGACACGCGCGGCGAGCTCTTTCTGACTGAGCCCGATCGCCTTGCGGGCCTTCGAAATCGCTAGGCCGAAGGTCACACCGTCTGCGGACATAGCAGATCCATCTCTCATTCTCCCCGTCAATCCGCTTGTTCGCAGATTTGCGAGTGGTTACTCTTTATCCACAATTTGATCAACAGCGAAGCAGGATGTACGTTCGGCAGCGGGAGCGAGTAGATGATCAAGATCCTTCACACAGCTGACGTGCATCTCGACTCCCCGTTGAGATCGCTCGCACTGCGCGACGCAGAATTGCGGGAGAAGGTCCAGACATCAAGCCGCACAGCGCTCACGAGGATTGTCGAAACGGCGATTTCCGAAGATGTGGCCGCCCTGCTGATCGCGGGGGACTTATTTGATGGTGCAGAACGTAGCGCGCGTACCGCGGCCTTTCTCATGCTGCAATTGGAGCGGCTGCGCGCACGTGGGATTCGTGTTTTCTACATCAAAGGAAACCACGATGCCGAGAATCCTCTCACCGGTGAGTTGAGCTTGCCTGATAATGTGCATGTGTTTGACGGCCGTGGCGGCAAGGTACAACTCACGGAGGATGTCTGGATCCATGGCGTCAGCTTCGCCAACCGTCATGCCCCGGAAAGTCTGCTGCCAAAATTCCACGCGCCGGTCGAAGGCGCGATCAACATCGCTATGCTGCACACATCACTGGCAGGTGCAGAGGGCCATGATCCCTACGCACCATGCACAGTCGCAGACCTAGCGGCAGCAGGCTTCGACTACTGGGCCCTGGGACACGTTCACCGCCGACAGGTCCACTCCAAGACACCATGGATCGTTATGCCCGGCACGCCCCAAGGGCGTGACATGGGAGAGCCCGGCCCAAAATCTGCCACTCTTTTGAACATCGATAAGGAAATCGAGATCGAGGAAGTGCCGACCTCGGTGGTTGAGTTCCTGCACATGCAGATCGACGCAACAGACGCTGACAGCGACGATGATCTACGCGATGCGCTCAAGCGCACCTTGCATGATGCATCACGAAACCTGCCATCGGAAAGCGCTGTAATACGTTTGGAACTTACCGGCCGCACACGGCGGCGTTGGCAGATCCTGCGCGATCAGGACATGTGGAAAGAGACCGCGGCCCAATATGCGCGCGAGTCGGGCACGCTTTGGCTGGACAAGGTCGTGCTCAACTTGTCCGACAACGCGGAGCGCGGGCACAGCGCCACGGACGAATTAGCCGGGATCATGAACACCATCCGCGAGGAACCAGGGTTTTCCGAGACTTGCCGTGCAGAGATCGAAAGTATTCAGCAGGAGTTGCCACCACAACGGCGAGCCGAGCTGTTGCCGGATGAAGCTGCAATGGACCAACTTGCGCTGCGTCTCGCAGAAGCCGGAGCAGAACGAATCCTCGCGCGAATGAAGGGAGCGACGGCCTGATGCGGATCGAGCGGCTCTCTCTCGACTTTTTTGGTCATTTCACCAGCAAGGCGCTCGAGTTCGGGAAAGCCGGTCAGGCTTCGGATTTTCATGTCATCTACGGGCCGAACGAAGCTGGCAAAACCACAACAATGGAAGCCTATCTGCGCCTTCTCTACGGCTTCCCCCATCGAGAGCCCTATGGGTTCCAACACCAGCGACAGAATCTTCGGGTCTCCGGTCTATTGGACATCGGAGGCGAAACCCGCCTGTTTACGCGACTGCCGTCCCGAACCGGCAATCTCAGGGGAGAGGCTGACGCGATCCTGCCCGAAACCGCGATCGCTTCGCTCCTCGGCGGGCTGTCGCTGGACGACTATCGTAGCCTGCTTTGCCTCGATGACGATACTATCGAAAAAGGCGGTGAGGATATTGCAAGCGCCCAAGGTGATATCGGACGATTGCTATTCTCCGCAGCGGCCGGTGTCGCTGACCTCAACGCAGTTTTGGAACATGCGAGGACCGAGGCAAACGGCCTATACAAAAAGCGCGCCAGCACAACGCGCGTCGCGGAACTGAAGCGCGAGTTGAGTGATGTTGAGACCGACATCCGCAACCTCGATGTCAGCGCCCACGCGTGGCGAAAGCTGAAGGATGCGCTTGAGGCCGCCAAGAATGAAGAGGCGAAGGCTCGCCAGGCAAGGGACGAGCTTCGCACCGAACAGGCGCGCATCGCTGCGCTGCGACGGGTGCTGCCCAATCTGGGAGAGATCGACCGCCTCGCGGATGAGATTGCCGACTACGCCGACTATCCCCAACGGATCGATATCAATACAGAAGACCTGGTCACGATGAGGACCGACCGAGGACAGGCGGATGCCGAATTGCGGCGACTGCTGGACGACCTAGTTAAGGCTGAGCAGGCGCGCGCCGCACTAGTCATCGACGCAGATCGCCTCGCCCTAGCAGAGCAGCTGCTTGATCTGGAAGACCTACGAAGCCGCATGAAATTGGCGGTGCTAGACCTTCCAAGACGCGAAAGGGCCTATGAAGAAGCACTTGCGGACATGGTGCGCATCGCCAAAGACCTTGGGGCACCCGAAGATTGCGAGGTCACCGCGCTTGTCATAACGCCGGCAGAGATTTCCCTCCTCGAAGGCCTGCGCGACCAGATGCGTGATGCGGCGGGGGCTTGGGAGACAGGGCATCGCGAGACAGCAAATTTGCAGGCTCGCATCAACCAAGCGCAAAAGGCGCATCAAGCATTGCTGGAAAACCCGCCGCAGACGGGAGTGTTGGACCTGCTGAAGCGATTCGACGCCCATGCCCTGGCACCAGCAGCAGCCACGGCGACGCAAGCCATCGCATCAGCCGAAAATATGTTGGAACAGGCGCTCGACGCCCTTTGCGTGGGTGCCTGCAGCTTCAGCGCCGTACCCGACTCCCCTGCTGATCAATCGGCAGCAGAAGACATTGCCCAGCAGCATGCCGATCTAACGGAAAAGATCGGGCGCTTCGACGACAGATTGGAGCGTCTCGACGAGGACATCGCCGCGTTGAACGCGAAAACCATCCGGATTTCTGAAGACGCCAGGATCAGCAGTGACCAAGAGGAACGGGAGGCCCGTACCCGGCGTGACGCCCTGTGGCAAGCGCATCGCGAAACACTGACTTCCGAGAGCGCTGACAGCTTTGCACCGGCGATGAAAACAGTGGACGACATCAACGCTGCGCGTCTTGCTCATGCCAGCGAGCTTGGCGAACTGCGAAAACTCCAGCAGGATCTGGCGGAAGCGGAAGCACGCGCCACGACGACCCGGGCGAGGCGCGATGAGCTTGCAGAGCAGGCACGAGAACTTGAGGGCCAAGTCCACGGTCTATGTTCGCAGCTCAGGCTTCCGGCGCTTTCCCCTTCTACATTCTCGGACTGGGTTGAGCTCCACGCCAAGGCCATATCCGCTGATCGGCAACGGAATAGGCTTACCGAACACCACCGGGAGACGCTGGATCGGGCCGAGCGGCTTCGTCAGACGCTCACGCCCCTCGTCGGGTTGGACACCCCGACATTTGATGCGGCGTTGCTCGCCGCTCGCGATGTTGCCGAAACCGAGCGGCTCTACCAAAACGAGGTGCGCGCGGCGGCAGACAAAACCGCCGCCCTAGAGGAGGATCTTGAAAGACGGCAAAGCGAGCAAGGGGACCTGAAGGACACCGCCGGGACAACGGCTGCGGCTTGGAAAGCAAAGGTATATGAGCTTTTTAGCGATACACTCTCTCCAGACAAGCTTGTCGCAGCGCTCGGGCAACTGCGTGAAATACGCGAACACAACGAAAAGCGAAGACAAGCCGAACGCCAGGTCACTGCGATGCAGGAAGATCAACGCCGGTTCACGGAAGCGTCCGGCGCTCTTGGTGCCCGTTTCGGTATCACAGAGAACGACCCCCTCGATACATTCCGGCGGCTGCAAGAGATCGCAGACCAAGCGCAGTCGGACAAGTCATTGCACGAGGAGCTCAGCAATAAGT
This sequence comes from Lacimonas salitolerans, assembly GCF_042677865.1. Lineage (NCBI taxonomy): Bacteria > Pseudomonadati > Pseudomonadota > Alphaproteobacteria > Rhodobacterales > Paracoccaceae > Lacimonas > Lacimonas salitolerans. The sequence continues at coordinate 41,875 of NZ_JBHUDD010000151.1, forward strand.
TAGAAGACGGCACCGCGCTGCGAAGGGACCTCGAGGCAAAGATCGAGGACATCGACAGGAAGGTATTAGAACTTGGCGCGGTGTTCCCAGAGACGGTAGACACCAGCACTATCGACACCCTGCGAGCCGCTGTGGGCAATGGCCTCGACGTCATCGCAAAGAGAGAAAAGGTCGCCGAACTCGAACGGCAGATCCTCGACGACCTCTCACTGCAGAATGTAGAGAAAGCTCGCCTCCTGCTAAACGATGAGACCGCCGTAACGCTAGAGGCAAAAGCGAAGTCCCTGGATACCGATCTCAGCCTCGCGGAAGAACAGATGTCCACCGCCACCGTGGCTCGGGCCAATGCTGAACGTGACCTAAGCAATATCACCGGAGGCGCTGAAATCGCCGAGTTGGTTGAGCGGCGCGCTACGCTGCAGATGCTGATCGAAGAGGCGCTACTTGATTACCTGGAGCGAGACTTTGGCCTGCGGCTCGCCGAAGACGCCATCCGCCGCTATCGCGACAGGCATCGGAGCGACATGATGGCATCCACTGAGCGCGCCTTTGCGGAACTCACGAACGGCGCTTACCAAAAGCTGCTGACGCAACCGGACGGCGCGGCCGAAATCATGTTGGCAGTCGATGCGAGCGGCACACCCAAGCAGATTGGCGATATGTCGAAGGGGACGAGGTTCCAGCTCTACCTCGCGCTGCGCGCGGCCGCCTACGAGCAAATGGTAGCGCAGGGCGTTCAGCTTCCCTTTTTCTGTGACGATGTCTTTGAGACCTTCGATGAAGATCGAACGCGTGCCGCCTGCCGTCTCATGGAGCGGATCGGCCGGAGCGGTCAGGCAATCTACCTGACCCATCACCGTCATGTTGTCGAAATCGCGAAAGAGGTGTGTGATGCGCCGCCGACCGTTCATTTACTCTAATTGTGAAAGCTGGCGCTATGTCAAAGTACAATCCTGATCATAATGTCGACCCCATTTACGCTGCGGCACAGACCTGGCGCGATAAATCTCTCATCTCAGGCGGGTCTGTCTTCATAGATGGCAAGGAACTTTTGTCGCAGAAGCTGCTGGATGAATTGGATCGGCGCTTCGTTAAGAACCTCGATATCGGCGAAGGTGATTTCCTCTCGAAATTGAAGGTGCAGCTTTCGGAGGGTTCCGCTGATTGTCGGCAGCTGATGGCCGAGAGCCTATGGCTTGCGCTGCTATTTCCATCAAACGTCGGTGCCACGAAGAAACGCGAGAACGTGCTGGAGATATGGTCCTGGTCGAGCACGGACCTGGACGCGACGCACCCACTCCTATCAGACGCTGTTCTAAAAGGCATCGGCTCCGCCGGAACCGCTTACAACACACACCGTTGGCGCGAGTTGGTCTTTCTCATTGGCGCATTGCGGGACTTCAAGGCTCGCGATGGCTCCGAGCGCGAACAGATCACTTCGGAACCGTGGGCATTCTCGGGCTGGTTGAGCAGCCTACCAGATGCGCGGCACCGACAGCTGATCCACATACTGCCACATCTTCTGTTTCCCGATACCTTCGAACGGATTAGTTCCGAGAGCGACAAGCGCCAAATCCTAGCCGGCTTTGGAGACACGCCAGAGAAGGAAATCAAGAAATGGAGCACTGTCGAGATCGACCGGGCCCTGCACGAGCTGCGCCACCGACTCGAAGAAGAACATGGCGCGGACATCGATTTTTATCAGGAAGAGTTCGAGGCCCAGTGGAAGAACCAGACAAAAAATTGGCTCCTTAGTTGGAACCCCTCCAAGTGGAACTGGGAGACACTTGCGACCGACCGGGCCACGACAATCAGTGGGGAGAAGGCCGACAATCGGTGGCGCTGCAGCTCGAACAAGCCCCGCGAGGGCGACCGCGTCTTTCTATTCCGTACCGGCAGTCCTCCGAAAGGCGTCGTTGCCGTCGGAAAGGTCACACGCGCTCCCTACGAAGCGGAGCACTGGGAACAGGCCCGGGGCGACGCCGGAGAGACAACGCGCTTCGTTGACGTGGCATTCGACTCCGTCCGCGATGCAACGTCGGACGAAATCGTCCCTCTGGAACAGCTGCAAAGCCGTGAGCCCGGTCAGGAATGGAACCCTCGGTCTTCCGGAATCGAAATCAAGGCAAAGGCTGCTCGGACATTGGAGCGCCTATGGAAGGCGCTACCGTCCATCGAATCGGGCGCCACTCCACTTGGGGGCGACATCGGTGCTGAAGACGCGTCTCCAAAGAAACTGGCCCCGCCCAAGAACCTCATTCTGTATGGTCCTCCGGGTACTGGTAAGACGCATAGTCTTAAAAAAATGAGGCAAGACTACAAGGACGAGGCCGGCGAGCGCTTCGAGTTCGTGACGTTCCACCAGAACTATGCATACGAAGATTTCGTCGAGGGAATTCGACCCGTCGCCGAGAATGGCACGGTCATCTACAAGGTGATACCGGGGGTTTTGAAAAGGCTTTGTGACCGAGCCCGACGCTCGCCTGACAAACGTTTCGCCCTATTCATCGACGAAATCAACCGCGGCAACGTCGCCAAAATATTCGGCGAGCTGATCACGCTAGTCGAGGTGGACAAAAGAATCCACACTGACGCTTCGGGCAACCAAGTGCCCAACTGTGACGGCTTGGAGGTAACGCTGCCTTACTCCGGTAAGCGTTTTGGGGTGCCCGCGAATGTCGACGTGATCGGCACTATGAACACCGCGGACCGCTCGATCGCTCTGCTAGACAGCGCATTACGACGCCGGTTCCGGTTCGAGGAACTCACGCCGCTGCCAGGACTTCTCAAATCGATCGACGACGGTGAGGGCAACGCGATAGATCTCCGTCAACTTTTACAGGCCATGAATGCCCGCCTATCCCGCCTACTGCACCGCGACCAGACGCTCGGCCACAGCTATTTCTACCATGTGAAGTCATTCGACGAACTGCGTCGGGTCTTTGCGCGGGAAATTCTGCCCTTCCTACAAGAGGTGTTCTACGACGACTGGCGGCAAATCCGATACATCCTCGCCGATCAAGCCGTGGAAGAGGAGCTGCAATTGGTTCGGGCGCGCGCGCAGAGTGCTGTCGTGCTCTTTCCGAAGGCGGACCCGACCGAAATCGGAGATGGCGAGGCGTTCGAGATCATTCGGGAAGACGAGATCACACCCAATGCAATCCGCAAGATATACGAGCCGCCGGAATGAGGCGCCTGACCGTCCGCGAAAGGGAGGCCCTCAGCATCGGCCCGGCCGGCGAGATCAGCGCGCTCGAGGCAGAAGGCCTTGAAAAACTGGCCGTTAGTCTGCCACCCAGGGTTCTCGCTTGGGGTCATCGGTCATTGAAGTTCGGCCCTTTCTGCGGAGTGCTGCAAACAGAGCAGCTTGCCATCGAGATTCTTCCAAAGATCGACCGTGGGGGCGATAGCAACGAAGACATGCGGGGCCTTCTGGTGGCCATGCTGGCGCGCGCAGGTGAGCTTAGATCAAAGCGCGTGGGCGATGCTGGCCTCGCGCGGCAGAACAGCCACCTCCTGGACATCTTCATCGAGGATTTCTGCGGCCAAGTGAAATCCGCGCTCCGAGGCGGGACTATTGCCCGGTACTCAGAGAAGACAGAGAACCTCAACGCCATCCGCGGACGGCTTGAGCTTACCGAGCACCTGCGCGCAAACGCCTTTGACCAGTCTCATCTGCTTTGTCGTTTCGACGAGCGCAGCATCGACAATCCCTACAATCAGGCGCTGAAGGGCGTCCTACGGAACCTTCTCGGATTCGCGCTGAGCCCAAGAACTCGGGCGATGGTGGCGGCCTTTCTCCATCGCTTTGACGAGGTAAGCGATCGACCGGTTACGGTCCGCGACATTGACGGTCTCCGCCTTGACCGCACCATCCGACACTGGAAGCCGGTGTTTGCAAGGGCCCGCTGGCTGCTGTCAGGCCTCTATCCGGATGTTCGCACTGGCGACGCGGCTGGTTCGGCGCTGCTCTTCAACATGGAAAAGCTCTTCGAGACGGTGCTTGGGCTGCGCATACGGCACGCCTGTCAGACGCAGCATGGTGGTCGCCTTTCCGTTGGGCTCCAGAGCACTGGGAAGAACCTCGCGACGGCGGGCTTCCAGCTGCGCCCCGACATCGCCATTCAGCGCGGTGATGAGACGGTCGCCATCCTCGATGCAAAGTGGAAACGCCTTGATCTCGGCGAAGCGAACTCCGGCGTCTCGAGCGGCGACGCGTATCAGATGAACGCCTACGCCAGTCGCTACCGCTGCAAGCGACTCGCGCTCGTTTACCCGGCATCAAGGGACTGCCCGCCGGGAAGGATCACCGAGTTCGTGCTCATGACCGAAGAGCGGCCGGTACTGGATGTCGTCGCGGTCGATGTTCGAGAGCTCGCCTTAGGAAGCGGAATCCCGGCCGGAATCGATGCGATGATCCCTAGCGAGCAAAACTGGAAGCTAAGGTCATCGGAGATACCGGCTTACGCAGCAATATGAAGGACTTCGAGCCCTCTTGCTTCCACAGTGCTTCCACGCCCGGACCAAATGCAAACGCCGCCCCGGAGGGCGGCGCATAAGCGTTTGATAACGAGTGTAATTTTGGTTGCGGGGGCAGGATTTGAACCTGCGGCCTTCAGGTTATGAGCCGCCACTTGATGAAATGCGGTTCTCGTTAGATTTCAGCCAGTTACCGCCCAAGCCCTTGACGTCACAAAGATATCGGCGCGCATCAAGCGACATTCAACCGCACTGACCGGCGCGCAACGGAGAACGAAGCAGATACGCCGGTTGACCTATTGTTGACCCGACATCCGCTAGGATCGTCGATGGCGCTCAAGTCTCCCCCGCGTCCCCAAGCCGCCCCTACTTGCGCTGGCAGAAGTTCAGGCCGCCCGAGCTCACCCATCACGCAAAACCTCAACCCTCAAGACGCTGATGCCTCCCGGGCTCTCATCGACAACCTCTTCGAAGCCATCAAAGGGAGGGCGCCAGGCAGGTCCCGCCAACGCACCCTGCGCTTGCCAGCGATCATCAATCTGGTCAATCAGCTGCTGGAGCCGACAATCGCGCCACTGGCGGAGACACA
>NZ_JBHUDD010000152.1:0-46985 GCF_042677865.1 Lacimonas salitolerans
CAATAGATACCCGACCCCGCATGCCATACCCCCCAAAGTTCGCCTCACATCAATGATGGCAAATTTGGTTCCGGGTGACTAGTTCATTTTTCTTAAACCTTTGGCGGCAGGTTGGTGTTCGACGGCGCAAGGGCCAGCGAAACGACCCGCAGGCAGCCCCCGGAACAAGGAGCAACAGGCATGGTTATGCAATTCTTTCGACGCGAGGCGCAGGCGGCGGCAGCAGTGCCCGAGCACAAGGCCAGCGCCACCGGGCGCGTTGCGGCCTTTGGCAGCGCCGGGCGCGTGGCCTGGAGCCCGCGCGACACCGTCAGCCTGACGCGGACGGGGTATGCGGGCAACCCGGTGGTGCATCGCTGCGTCAAGATGATTGCCGAGGCGGCGGCGTCGCTGCCTTTGGTGTTGCAGGACAGCGCGCAGCGGTATGACACACATCCGCTGCTGTCGCTGGTGCGGCGGCCCAACCCGGCGCAGGGCAAGGCCGAGCTGTTCGAGGCGCTGTATGGCCATCTGCTGCTGTCGGGGGATGCCTATGTCGAGGCGGTGGCGGGGGCCGGTTTGCTTCCTGGCGAGCTGCATGTGCTGCGGTCGGACCGGATGCAGGTGATCCCCGGTGCCGACGGCTGGCCGGTAGCGTATGATTACGTCGTGGCCAGCCGCAAACACCGGTTCGACGTGACCGGAGAGGCGCCGCCGGTCTGCCATATCCGGGCGTTTCACCCGCAGGACGATCATTACGGGCTGTCGCCCTTGCAGGCGGCGGCGCAGGCGCTGGATGTGCATAACGCGGCAAGCCGCTGGTCCAAGGCGCTGCTGGACAATGCGGCGCGGCCCTCGGGGGCGATCATCTACAAGGGGCCGGACGGGGCCGGGGGGCTGAGCAGCGATCAGTATGACCGGCTGGTGATCGAGATGGAGGCGCATCATCAGGGGGCGCGCAATGCGGGCCGCCCCATGCTGCTGGAGGGCGGGCTGGACTGGAAACCGATGGGGTTTTCGCCATCCGACATGGAGTTTCAGCAGACCAAGGAAAGTGCCGCGCGCGAGATCGCGCTGGCCTTTGGGGTGCCGCCGATGCTGCTGGGCATTCCGGGGGATGCCACATTCGCCAATTATCAAGAGGCGAACCGGGCATTCTATCGCCTGACGGTGCTGCCATTGGCCACGCGGGTCGTGGCGCAGGTGTCGGACTGGCTGTCGGATTTCGCCGGAGAGGCGATGGAGCTGAAGCCCGACCTCGATCAGGTGCCCGCGCTGGCGGCGGAGCGGTCCGAGGTCTGGCGGCGGGTCGGCGAGGCGGGGTTTCTGACGGATGCGGAAAAGCGCAGCCTGCTGGGCCTGCCCGCGCTGAGCGAGGCCGCAAATGGCGAACCGGGCGATGGATGACCGGCGCTATGGGTTCGAGGCCTTTGACTGCGCGCCGGCCTTGCGGCTGGAGGCGCATGAGCGGGTCAGCCATTTGCAGATCGAGGGGCTGAAGCAGCGCGCCGAGCGGCTGGTGGCACTGATCGAGAAGTTGGAAAAGCGTCTTTGGCTGGCGGTTTACGGCATCGTGGGGATGTTTCTGGCGCAGGCGGTGCAGTCGCTGTTGGAGATGACGCCATGAAGGGGAAAGGGATCGGAATGGAAAGCGTATTGGAAACCAAGTTCTGCCGTCTGGGCGGTGATCTGGTGGTGAGCGACGGCACGGTGATCGAAGGCTATGCCAGCCTGTTCGGCGCCAGCGATCAGGGCGGCGATGTGGTGCAGGCGGGGGCCTATGGGGCCAGCCTGAAGGCGCTGGCCGCTGACCGCCGTGCGGTCAGGATGCTGTGGCAGCACGACCCGGCCCAGCCCATCGGTGTCTGGGACGAGGTGCGCGAGGATGCGCGCGGACTGTACGTCAAGGGCCGCATCCTGGACAGCGTGGAGCGGGGCCGCGAGGCGGCGGCGCTGATCGCGGCGGGGGCCATCGACGGGCTGTCGATCGGGTATCGCACGCGGCGGGCGGTGAAGAATGACAAGGGCCAGCGGCTCTTGACGGAACTGGAGCTTTGGGAGGTGTCGCTGGTGACCTTCCCGATGCTGCCCAGTGCGCGGGTGGGTCAGAAGGGCGAGACGCCCGAGACCGACCATACCTTGCGCGAATTGGCGGCGGTGTTTGACGCGGCCCGCCTTGAGCTGGCGCGGGACTGACCCCGCGCGCGCGACCACACCACGAACAGGAAAAGGTGATGAGCATGACCGAGACCAAGTCTCGGACCGGGAAAGATGTGTCTCCGGTCATCGAGGCGAAGACCGCGATTGCGGGCTTCGTCAGCGAATTCAAGGGGTTTCGTGATGAAATCCACAACCGTCTGCAACAACAGGAAGAGCAAATGACCATGCTGGAACGTAAATCCACCTTCAAGGCCGCGCGCCCCGCGCTGGCCATGGCCGCCGATGCCGAGGCCCCGCACCAAAAGGCGTTCGATGCCTATCTGCGCACCGGCGACGATGACGCGCTGCGTGGTCTGGCGCTGGAAGGCAAGGCGATGAACACCGCCGTGGCGGCCGATGGCGGTTACCTGGTGGACCCGCAGACTGCCGAGACGATCCGCAACGTGCTGAACGGGGCGGCCTCGATCCGGGCGATTGCGAACGTGGTCGGTGTTGAGTCGACGACCTATGATGTGCTGGTGGATCATGGCGACGTCAGCCACGGCTGGAACACCGAGACCGACAGCGTGGCCGAAAGCACCACGCCGGTGATCGACCGGATCAGCATCCCGCTGCACGAGCTGTCGGCGATGCCCAAGGCATCGCAGCGGCTGCTGGATGACAGCGCGTTCGATCTGGAAAGCTGGCTGGCCGGTCGCATCGCCGACAAGTTCGCCCGTGCCGAGGCGGCAGCCTTCATCAACGGTGACGGTGTGGACAAGCCCACGGGGGTCCTGACCAAGACGCATGTGCCGCAGGCGTCGTGGTCCTGGGGCAGTCTGGGCTATGTCGCCAGCGGGGCGGATGGTGCGTTTGACGGCCCCGACGCGCTGGTCGATCTGGTCTATGCCCTTGGCGCGCAGTACCGCGCGAATGCGGCGTTCGTGATGAATTCGAAAACCGCCGGTGCCGTGCGCAAGCTGAAGGATGCGGATGGGCGGTTCCTGTGGTCGGACGGTCTGGCCGCTGGCGAGCCTGCGCGCCTGCTGGGATATCCGGTGTTGATCGCCGAGGACATGCCGGACATGGGCAGCGGGGCGACCGCCATCGCATTCGGTGATTTCGGCGCGGGCTATACCGTGGCCGAGCGCCCCGACCTGCGCGTGCTGCGCGATCCGTTCAGCGCCAAGCCGCGTGTGCTGTTCTATGCCACCAAGCGCGTGGGCGGCGATGTCAGCGATTACGCGGCGATCAAGCTGCTGAAATTCTCGGTGTCGTAAGCGCCGGGGATCGGGGGCGGGTGTCTGCCCGTCCCCGGGGCGCGCGCCGTGATGAACGGTGTTGTCTGGCTGCTCCCTCCGTTCGAGCAACGCTGACGGCGCGCGCCTGCCCGATCCGGGAGAGGCCCAAGTTTGGAGATAGGTCCATGATGTTGATGGAAGAGAGCGAGGTCGCGCAGGCGGCCCTGCCGGTGGCCGGGTTCAAGGCGCATCTGCGTCAGGGCACCGGGTTCGCCGAGGACGGGTTGCAGGACGAGGTTCTGGACGGGTTCCTGCGGGCGGCGCTGGCGGCGATCGAGGCGCGCACCGGCAAGGTTCTGCTGGCGCGCGGGTTTCAGATGAGCCTGTCGGACTGGCGCGATGCCACGGGTCAGGCGCTGCCGGTGGCGCCGGTGACGGCGCTGGGGCCTGTTGTTCTGGTGGATCGGGACGGCGACGAGACGGTTCTTGATCCCGCGCTTTACCGGCTGGATGCCGACATGCAGCGCCCGCGGCTGGTGCCGATGGCCACGCTGCTGCCGGTGATACCGCGCGGCGGGCTGGTGCGGATCGGGTTCACCGCCGGTATGGCCGAAACCTTCGACGGGTTGCCCGCCGATCTGCGCCAGGCGGTCAAGCTGCTGGCGGCGCATTACTATGAGTACCGCGATGAAACGGGGCTGAGCGCGGGGTGCATGCCCTTTGGCGTCACCAGCCTGATCGAGCGGTACCGCACGGTGCGTCTGCTGGGTGGGGGTACCAGATGAGCGGCCGGGTGAACCTGACGCGTCAGCTGGTGTTGGAGGCCCCTACGCGTGCCCCCGACGGGGCGGGGGGCGTGATGCGCGGCTGGCAGGTGCTGGGCACTCTGTGGGCCGAGGTGGTGGCGCGCACGGGCCGCGCGCGCGAGGGTGCGCGCATCTTTCGCATCACGGCGGTGGCCGAAGGTGATCTGCGCGGGCGCTATCTGACCTGCTTTGCCGAAGAGGAGGTGGTGGCATGAGCTATGCAATGGCGGCCGCGTTGCAGGAGGCGGTGTTCGAGGCCCTGACCGGTGATGCGGCGCTGACCGCGCTGGTGGGCGATGCGGTCTATGACGTGGTGCCTGCGGGCAGCCTGCCGCCGCTCTATGTCAGCCTTGGGCCGGAAGAGGTGCGTGATGCCTCGGACAAGACGGGCGGTGCGGCGCGGCATGAGTTCACCGTGTCGGTGATTGCGGGAGACAGCGGGTTTCACGCGGCCAAGACGGCGGCGGCAGCGGTCGGCGCAGTCTTGCTTGACGCCAATCTGAGCCTGAGCCGGGGGCGTCTGGTGGCGCTGAATTTTCTGCGCGCGCGGGCCAGCCGCGAGGGCACCGGGCAGATGCGCCGGATCGACCTGCGGTTCCGCGCGCATATCGACGACGATTAACCCATTCAATCAGGAGTAAGACCATGGGTGTACAGAATGGCAAGGACCTGCTGATCAAGGTCGATCTGACCGGCGACGGCGCTTTCGCCACGATTGCCGGGCTGCGGGCCACGCGGATCAGTTTCAATGCCGAAAGCGTGGATGTGACCAGCCTGGAAAGCCAGGGCGGCTGGCGCGAGTTGCTGGCCGGGGCTGGTGTGAAATCAGCGGCGATCAGCGGCTCGGGCGTATTTCGCGACAGCGATACCGACGAGCGCGCGCGGCAGATCTTTTTCGACGGCGAGATCCCGGAGTTTCAGGTCGTCATCCCCGATTTCGGCATTGTCGAAGGGGCGTTTCAGGTCACGGCCCTGGAATATGCGGGCAGCCACAATGGCGAGGCGACGTATGAGATGTCCATGGCCTCGGCCGGGGCGCTGGCGTTTACGGCGCTGTGATGGCGAACCGCTGGCGGGGTGAGGTGGTGCTGGTCATGGATGGCGAGCGGCATGTGATGAAGCTGACACTTGGGGCCTTGGCGGAACTGGAAGAGGCGCTGGAGGCCGACACGCTGGTGGCGCTGGTCGAGCGGTTCGAGGCGGGGCGGTTTTCCACCCGCGACGTGCTGGCCCTGCTGCTGGCGGGGTTGCGCGGGGGGGGCTGGACCGGCGATGCCCGGCACCTGGCCGCAGCCGAGATCGCGGGCGGGCCAATGGCGGGCGCGCGGGCGGCGGCGGAGTTGCTGGCGCGGGCCTTTGCCCTGCCGGAGGAGGCCCAGGGATGAGCGGCTTTGACTGGCCGGGCATGATGCGGGCCGGGATGACCGGCCTGCGGCTGACGCCCGACCAGTTCTGGGCGCTGACCCCTGCGGAACTGATGCTGATGCTGGGACAGGGCGCAGGCCCTGCCCCGATGGAACGCTCGCGGCTGGAGGAAATGCTGGCTGCGTTCCCCGACAACCCGGAAAGGGCAGAGAGATGAGCGATTACGACGGGCTGGACGCGCTGGAGGCGCAGCTTGATACGCTGGAGACGGCGATGGCCGGGGCGACCGGCATGGCGGCCAGTTTTGAGGCCGAGTTGGCGCGGATGCGGGCGACGTTCTCGGCCACCGGTCAGGATGTGCAGACGCTGGAACGCGGCATGAGCCGGGGCTTGCGGCGGGCCTTTGACGGGGTGCTGCTGGACGGGGTCAAGCTGTCGGATGCGCTGAAGACGATGGCGCAGTCGATGATCAACACGGCCTATTCCGCCGCTGTCAAACCCGTGTCCGATCACATGGGCGGGTTGCTGGCGCAGGGGGTGGGCAGCCTGATGGCCGGTATCCTGCCGTTTGAAAAGGGTGCCGGGTTCGCGCAGGGGCGGGTGATGCCCTTTGCCAGGGGCGGTGTGGTGGGCGGGCCCACGTATTTCGCCATGCGCGGCGGCACCGGGTTGATGGGCGAGGCCGGGCCCGAGGCGATCATGCCTCTGACCCGTGGCCCGGATGGGTCGCTGGGCGTGCGTGCGCAGGGCGGCGGTGGCGGGGTCAGCGTGGTGATGCACATCCAGACACCCGATGCCGACAGTTTCCGACGCAGCCAGAGCCAGATCGCCGCACAGGTCAGCCGCGCGCTGGGCCGTGCACAGCGCAACCGCTGAGGAGAGTGACATGGGATTTCACGAGATACGCTTTCCCGCCAACCTGAGTTTCGGCTCGGTCGGCGGGCCCGAGCGGCGCACGGATGTGGTGACGCTGGCCAACGGGTTCGAAGAGCGCAACAGCCCCTGGGCGCATTCGCGCAGGCGCTATGATGCCGGTGTCGGGCTGCGCTCGCTCGACGATGTCGAGGTGCTGATCGCGTTCTTCGAGGCGCGGCACGGGCAGCTGCACGGGTTTCGCTGGAAGGACTGGTCGGATTTCAAATCCTGCCGCCCGTCGATGCAGCCCGACTTTACCGATCAGGTGATCGCGGTGGGTGACGGGGTGACGGCTGCGTTTGGCCTGAAAAAGCAGTATCGCTCGGGTGCGCAAAGCTATCTTCGGCCCATCACCAAGCCGGTGGCGGGCAGCGTGCGCATCGGGATCGAGGGCGACGAGCAGCAGGAGGGGCTGCACTGGCAGCTTGATCCGGCCACCGGCGTGGTGCGGTTCGTGTCGCCGCCAAATGCAGGCATGGAGATCACCGCCGGGTTTGAGTTTGACGTGCCGGTACGGTTCGACGCGGACCGCATCCAGACCAGCGTTGCCAGCTTTCGTGCGGGCGAAGTGCCGAACGTGCCGGTTGTCGAAGTGAGGGTGTAGAGCATGGATCAGGCGTTTCAGGATCATGTCGCAGGCGGGTTGACCACATTGGCCAGCGCCTGGGCGATCACGCGCGGAGATGGTGTGGTGTTGGGGTTTACCGACCACGATTGCGACTTGCGGTTCGACGGCATCGTGTTTCGCGCCGACAGCGGGATGACCGCGACGGCGGTGCAGCAGGGCACCGGGCTGGCGGTGGACAATGCCGAGGCGCTGGGGGCGCTGCGCGACGACAGCATTTCCGAGGCTGATATTGACGCGGGCCGGTTTGACGGGGCCGAACTGCGCGCATGGATCGTGAACTGGGCCGATGTGACCCAGCGCCACCTGCGGTTTCGCGGCACGATTGGCGAGATCAAGCGCGCGGGTGGGGCGTTTCACGCCGAGTTGCGCGGGCTGACCGAGGCGCTGAACCGGCCCATCGGACGGGTGTATCAAAAGCCATGTTCGGCGGTTCTGGGCGATCGCACCTGCCACTTTGATCTTTCGATGCCGGGTTTTTCGGCGGACATCGTGTTGCGGCAGATCGATGACGAGGGCGTCATGGGTTTTGACGCCCTGCCGGGGTTCGAGGCCGGGTGGTTTGCGCGGGGGCGGCTGGAGGTGCTGGACGGGGCTGCGGCAGGGCTTCGCGGCCAGATCAAGCGCGATGAGGCTGCGGCGGACGGGCGCAAGGTGGCGCTTTGGGTGCCGTTGCGGGCAGCCCTGGCGGTTGGCGATCGGGTGCGGCTGATCGCCGGCTGCGACAAGCGGTTCGACACCTGCCGTTTCAAGTTTGACAACGCGCTGAATTTTCAAGGATTCCCCGATCTGCCAAGCGAGGACTGGCTGATGGCCGTGCCCGCGCGGGCAGGGGATCAGAGCGGGGGGAGCCGGCGATGAGCCTTGCGGTTGTCACGGCGGCGCGGGGCTGGATCGGCACGCCCTATCTGCATCAGGCCAGCCGCAAGGGGGCGGGGGCCGATTGTCTGGGCCTTGTGCGCGGGGTCTGGCGCGAGGTCTGGGGGTGCGAGCCCGAGCGCGTGCCGCCCTATACCGCCGACTGGTCCGAGCCGCAGGGCGACGAAGTGCTGTGGCGCGCCGCCGAGCGGCATCTCCGGCGCGTCGCCCGCGACGATCAACGACCCGGCGACGTTCTGCTGTTTCGGATGCGGGCGGGGGGCGTTGCCAAACATCTGGGGATCGCGGCGCAGGTCGGCGCGACTCCCACTTTCATACACGCCTATTCCGGCCACGCGGTTGTGGAAAGCCCGCTGAGCGCGCCCTGGGCGCGGCGGATCGTGGCGCGGTTCCGGTTCCAGCAGGAGGTTTGAGACATGGCGACAATAGTTCTGTCGGCGGCGGGGGCGGCGATTGGCGGCTCGATTGGCGGGTCGGTTCTGGGGTTGTCCTCGGTCGTGGTGGGGCGGTTCGCCGGGGCCAGCCTGGGCCGGGTGATCGATCAGCGGTTGATGGGGCAGGGGTCGGACGTGGTCGAACAGGGCCGCACCGAGCGGTTTCGCATCACCGCCGCAGGCGAAGGCGCGCCGATTGCGCAGGTGTTCGGGCGGATGCGTGTGGGCGGGCATGTGATCTGGGCCAGCGCGTTTCAGGAACGGGTGACGCGCAGTGGCGGGGGCAAGGGCAGCCCGTCGCGGCCCGCGACCGACAGCTACAGCTATTCCGTCAGCCTGGCGATTGCGCTGTGCGAGGGCGAGATCGGCGGCGTTCTGCGGGTCTGGGCGGACGGGACAGAGGTGGCGCCCGATGACCTGAACATGCGGGTCTATACCGGCGCGCGTGATCAGCTTGCCGATCCCAAGATCGAAGCGGTCGAGGGCGCGGGTGCTGTGCCAGCCTATCGCGGCACGGCCTATGTGGTGATGGAAGATCTGGCGCTGAATCAGTTTGGCAACCGCGTGCCACAGTTCAGTTTCGAGGTGCTGCGCCCGTCAGAGGCGCGCGGCCCTGACCGTGACCCGGTGCATAACGTAAAGGGCGTGGCGCTGATGCCGGGTACGGGGGAGTATGCGTTGGCGACCTCGCCTGTCACGGTCAAGTACGGACCGGGGGAAAGCCGCAGCCTGAACGTCAATTCGCCGTCGGGGCGCAGTGACATGGAAACGTCGATGACGTCGTTGCAGGCGGAAATCCCGGCCTGCGAGGCGGTGTCGCTGATCGTGAGCTGGTTCGGAGATGACCTGCGGGCCGGGCAGTGCAAGTTGCGCCCCAAGGTTGAGCAGACGGATTTTGACGGGGTCGAGATGCCCTGGACCGTGTCGGGGCTGTTGCGTGCGGCTGCACAGACCGTGCCCGAAGAGGGCGGGCGCGTGGTCTATGGCGGCACGCCTGCGGATGCCTCGGTGATGCAGGCGATCCGTCACATGGCGGATGAGGGCAAGGCGGTGATGTTCTATCCCTTCATCCTGATGGAGCAGATGGACGGCAACGGGCGCGTTGATCCGTGGAGCGGGGCAGAGGATCAGCCGCGCCTGCCCTGGCGTGGGCGGATCACCGGGGCGATGGCGCCGGGTCAGGACGGATCACCTGACGGGACAGCGGCCGCCGAGGCCGAGGTGGCCGCGTTCGTGGGCACGGTGCGCGCGGGCGATTTCCAGATCGGGGATGGCGCTGTGGTCTATACCGGGCCGGATGAATGGAGTTATAGCCGGTTCATCCTGCACTACGCGGCGCTGTGCGCGGCGGCGGGCGGGGTCGAGGCGTTCTGCGTCGGGTCGGAGATGCGCAGCCTGACACAGTTGCGCGGTGCGGCTGACCGCTTTCCGTTCGTCACCGCCCTGCGGCAGATCGCGGCCGAATGCCGGGCGCTGCTGGGGCCAGAGGTAAAGATCAGCTATGCGGCCGACTGGTCGGAATACTTTGGCTATCAGCCGCAGGATGGTAGCGGGGACCGGTATTTTCATCTGGATCCGCTGTGGGCCGATCCCAACATCGATTTCATCGGCATCGACAACTACATGCCGCTGTCAGATTGGCGCGAAGGCCAAAACCATACAGATGCGTATTGGCGCAGTATCTATGATCTGGGGTATCTGAGCGCCAATGTGGCGGGCGGTGAGGGGTATGACTGGTTCTACCACTCGGACGCGGCGCGCGCGGCGCAGATCCGCACACCGATCACCGACGAGGCGCATGACCAGCCGTGGGTCTGGCGCTACAAGGACATCCGCAACTGGTGGTTAAATCCGCATCACGAGCGGGTGGGCGGTGTGCGACGCGCGGAACCGACAGCATGGGAGCCGGGGTTGAAGCCGATCTGGTTCACCGAACTGGGGTGCGCCGCCATCGACAAGGGCACCAACCAGCCCAACAAGTTTCTTGATCCAAAATCATCCGAATCAGCGCTGCCGCATTTTTCAAACGGGCAGCGGGATGAGTTGATCCAGATGCAGTATCTGCGGGCGATGTATGCTTGGTGGCTGGATTCGGCGAACAACCCGGTGTCAGACGTGTACGAAGGCCCGATGGTGGATATGTCGCGCGGGTTTGTCTGGGCCTGGGACGCGCGGCCCTATCCTTTCTTTCCGGGAAATCTGGACTTGTGGTCGGACGGGGACAACTATGCGCGCGGCCACTGGATCAGCGGGCGGATGGCGGGGCGGTCGCTGGCTTCGGTCGTGGCGGAGGTCTGTGCGAGGGCCGATGTTTCGGCGGTCGATACGAGTGGGCTGCACGGGTATCTGCGCGGCTATGCAGTGTCCGAAGTCGACACTGCGCGGGGTATCTTGCAGCCCTTGATGCTGGCCTTTGGCGTCGATGCGGTGGAGCGTGACGGGGTGTTGCAGTTCCGCATGCGGGGCGATGCAAGAGAGGTCCCGGTTGATGCCGCGCATCTGGTGGACAGCGATCAGATCGACGGGCGGCTGCAACTGACCCGCGCGGCGGATGCGGAACTGGCCGGGCGTGTGCGTCTGCGGTTTGTCGAGACGGATGCGAATTTCGAGGTTGCGGCCGAAGAGACCGTGCTGCCGGACGAGACGACGCAGGCGGTTGCGACCTCGGACATGCCGCTGGCGTTGACGCGGCGCGAGGGGCGGCAGGTGCTGGAACGCTGGCTGGCGGAATCGCGGGTAGCGCGCGATACGATCCGGCTTGCGTTGCCGCCGTCGCACATGGCACTGGGCGCGGGCGATGTTCTCCGACTTGAGGCAGGGCGGTTCCGGATCGACCGGGTCGAACAGGGGCCGTACCAGATGATCGAGGCGGTCCGGACCGAGCCGGGTGTCTATGACCCTGCCGAGATTGCAGAGATCGCCCCGCGCCTGTCGCCATTCGTGGCTCCGGTGCCGGTCGAGGCGCAGTTCATGGACCTGCCGCTTATGCGGGGTGACGAGGTGCCGCACAGCCCGCATCTGGCTGTATCGGCCAAGCCCTGGCCGGGCAGCGTGGCGGTGTACAGCAGCCCGGGAGAGGGGGATTTTGCGCTGAACACCGTGATTGCCGGGCGCGCCACGATGGGTGTGCTGGAAACGCCGTTGACAGCTGGGCCGGTCGGGCGATGGCAGTGGCGCGGCGAGGTGCAGGTGCGCCTGATCGGCGGCGCATTGCAGAGCGTCGGCCCGGATGCTCTGTTGGCAGGGGCGAACCTTGCGGCGCTTGGCGATGGCACTCCCGAGGGGTGGGAACTGCTGCAGTTTCGCGATGCCGAGCCACTGGGCGATGGGCGGTACATCTTGCGGGTGCTGTTGCGCGGACAGTTCGGCAGCGACGCGGTGATGCCGGACGCATGGCCGGTCGGATCGCGGATTGTTCTGATCGACAGCGCACCCGAGCAGACCGTTTTGCCTGCGGCAGCGCGCGGATTGGTGCGGAGCTATCGCGTGGGGCCAGCGCGGCGGCCGGTCGATGATCCGTCCTACACGGCGTTTCGACTGGCCTTTGACGGTGTCGGGCTTCGGCCCTTTGCCCCGGCGCATCTGCGGACAGCGCGGGAGGCGGGCGGTGCCCTTGGGATAGCCTGGACACGGCGCACGCGGATCGGTGGCGACAGTTGGGACGGTGTCGATGTGCCGCTGGGAGAAGAGGTGGAGACCTATGTGCTGCGTATCGAACAGGGCGGGGTTGTGCGGCGCGAGGTCGTGCTGAGTACGCCGTACTGGGCTTATGATCCGGCGCAAGAGGCGGCGGATACGGGTGGTGCGCCCTATTCCGTCGCCGTTGCGCAGGTGTCGGCAACGGTGGGTGCAGGGTATTTCGCGCGGCGCGACGTTGCAGTGGCATAGTCCGTGCGCAGGGTGACCCACAGTGACCTGATTATAGCCGCGCGGCATCTGGTTGCGCGGCCGGCTGATGCACGTGCAGACGTGCTGGAACGGTTGCTGAAGCGCGGGCAGGTGGCCGACCTGTATCGAAAACGGTGCCGTCGGGTGCATCCCGGTTGGGGTGATGGCACGTTGGGGGCAGCGGCATGGCGATCCGATCTGCCCCCGGAACCGCCCTTGAGCGATCGCAATTACCTGTCTTGCCTTATGCTGGTGCTTGAAAGGTTGGCGCGGCGGGGCGATCAGCCCTGTGCGCAAGTGATGCAGTTGGGCGTCGTTGCATCCAGCGACAGGCGCTTGTCTGAAATCCGTTCACCACAATCGGTGCAATAGCCGAATTCGTCGTCGTCGATCCGGCGCAGCGCCATACGGATGCGTCTGGCTTCGGTGTCCCGGCGGGCCTGCGTGGCCTTGGCCATCGACTGGTTCATCAGCGCATCCTGACGAGACAGCCGCCCGACGGCCTGCTGGTCCAGCGTGACGACATCCTGACTGCTTCGTCCCAGATCATCGGCGGCCTCGACCTCGGCCAGCCGTTGCTCCAGTTGGCTGCGGTGGCGTGCCAATGTGGCATCATCCATTCCGGTGATCTCCCCAATCACGGGTTTGCGTTTTCGCAGATGCAGGTTATCTGCTAGACTTCGGAAAGGCAAAGGAGCGTCGTCATGGCTGAAACGCGCAAGAAACTGGCCGAGATCGATCCGGTCTGGTCGCGAATCCAGACAGAAGCGCAACAAGCGGTTGCGGAAGAACCGCTTTTGGGCGGCCTTATTCATTCCTCGGTGCTGCATCATGGCACGCTGGAATGCGCGCTGGCCTATCGCACCGCGCTGAAACTGACCTCGGGCGAGATGTCAGAACAGTTGATCCGCGAAATATGCGACATGGCCTATACGCACGCGCCGGAACTGGCGCAGGACGCGCGGGCGGATATTGCCGCGGTCTATGACCGTGATCCGGCCTGCCACCGGTTCCTGCAGCCTTTGCTGTTCTTCAAGGGGTTTCAGGCGTTGCAAGCGTACCGCGTTGCCAACTGGCTGTGGCAGACGGGTCGACGCGACATGGCGTATTTCTTTCAGATGCGCACATCCGAAACCTTTGGTGTGGATATCCATCCGGCTGCCCGGATCGGGCGCGGCATCATGATCGACCATGCCCATTCCATCGTGATTGGCGAAACCGCCGTTGTGGGCGACAATGTGTCGATGCTGCATTCCGTCACGCTGGGCGGGACCGGCAAGGAAGAGGAAGACCGCCACCCCAAGATCGGCAATGGCGTGCTGATCGGCGCAGGAGCCAAGGTGCTGGGTAACATCCGCATCGGCGAATGCTCGCGTATCGCGGCGGGCTCGGTGGTGCTGCATGACGTACCGCCCAAATCCACCGTGGCGGGCGTGCCGGCCAAGGTGGTGGGCGAGGCGGGATGCGCGCAGCCCTCGCTGACCATGGATCAGATCCTGAAAAGCAGTTTGTGAGCTTTGCGCTTTAAGGTGCTGCTTGGAAACGAAAACCCCCGCCAGTTCAGGTGGGGATTTTTGCGGTTCTGATAGTCGAATCAGGCCAGCATGACCATCGGGTTCTCCAGATTGTCCACGATGTGTTGCAGCAGTTCTGCCCCCAGCGCGCCGTCGATAACGCGGTGATCCACCGACAGGGTCACGCTCATCACCGTGGCGACGGACAGTTCGCCATCCTTGCCGACAACGGGTTTCCTGACGCCCGCCCCGACGGCCAGAATGGCCCCATGCGGCGGGTTGATGACCGCGTCGAAATTGTCGATCCCGAACATGCCCAGGTTGGAAATCGCAAAGCTGCCGCCTTGGTATTCCTGCGGGGCCAGTTTGCGGTCGCGGGCGCGAGTGGCGAGGTCTTTCATTTCCGCTGACAGGGCCGACAGCGATTTCATGTCGGCATCGCGCAGCACGGGTGTGAACAGTCCGCCTTCGATGGCGACGGCCACGGCCACATCCGATGGCTTGAGCTGCAAGACACGGTCGCCGGCCCAGACCGCATTGGCCGCGGGCACCGCCTGCAACGCCAACGCGCAGGCCTTGATGATGAAATCATTGACCGACAGCTTCACGCCGCGCCCTGACAATTGCCCGTTCAGATCGGCGCGGAATTTCATCAGCGCGTCCAGCCGGATATCGCGGCGCAGATAGAAATGCGGGATGGTCTGTTTCGCCTCCGTCAGGCGCGCGGCGATGGTGCGGCGCATCCCGTCCAGCTTGATTTCCTCGAAACTGCGGTCCTCGTACATTTTCAGCACGGCGTCGGTGCCAAGCCCCTTGGGGGTCGCTGGCGGGGCTGCTGCAGTTGGGGTGGCGTCCGCAGGTGCTGCAGCCTTTTCCCCGCCTGCCTCGGGCTTTGCCGCTTCGACATCGACCTTGATGATCCTGCCGCGTGGGCCCGTTCCGGTGATCTGCGTCAGGTCGAGCCCCTTGTCGGCGGCGATGCGACGCGCCAAGGGCGAGGCGAAGATGCGTTCTCCATCGGATTTCTGCGGCGCGGGCGGCGCCTTGGCGGACGTTGGTTTCTGTGACGCCGCCTTTTGCTTTGGCGCGTCGTCCTTGGCCTTGTCAGGCTTTGCGTCCGGGCTGGGCGTGTTCATGTCGTCGGCGCTTTCGCCCTCTTCCAGCAGCAGGGCGATGGCGGTGTTCACCTTGACCCCTTCGGAGCCTTCGGAAACCAGCAGCTTGCCGATCACGCCTTCGTCCACGGCCTCGAACTCCATCGTGGCCTTGTCGGTTTCGATTTCGGCCAGCAGGTCGCCCGCCGCAACGGTATCGCCTTCCTTGACCAGCCATTTCGCCAGCGTGCCTTCCTCCATCGTGGGGGACAGGGCGGGCATCAGGATTTCTGTGGGCATCGCGCGTCCTCCTTAGCGATAGGTCACTTGGCGCACCGCCGCGATCACCTCGTCGACCGAGGTAAGCGCCAGGCGTTCCAGGTTCGCGGCATAGGGCATCGGCACATCCTTGCCCGTCACGTTCACGACCGGCGCGTCCAGATAATCAAAGGCGCGCTGCATGATCGTGGCACCGATATGGTTGCCGATGCTGCCGACGGGCCAGCCCTCTTCGACGGTGACACAGCGGTTGGTCTTCATCACCGATGCCAGTACGGAGTCATAGTCGATGGGGCGCAGGCTGCGCAGGTCGATCACCTCGGCCTCGATCCCGTCTTCGGCCAGTTTGTCCGCCGCTTCCAGCGCATAGGTCATGCCGATGGCAAAGCTGACGATGGTCACGTCGGCACCTTCGCGCCAGACGCGAGCCTTGCCGAAGGGCACGGTGAAATCCTCCATCACCGGCACCTCGAACGAGCGGCCATAGAGGATCTCGTTTTCCAGAAACACCACCGGGTTGGGATCGCGGATCGCGGATTTCAGCAGACCCTTGGCATCCGATGCCGAATAGGGGGCGACGACCTTGAGCCCCGGAATCTGCGCGTACCATGCCGCATAGTCCTGGCTGTGCTGGGCACCGACGCGGGCGGCAGCACCATTGGGGCCACGAAACACGATCGGGCTGCCCATCTGACCGCCGGACATATACAGCGTCTTGGCCGCCGAGTTGATGATCTGGTCGATTGCCTGCATGGCGAAGTTCCAGGTCATGAATTCCACGATGGGCCGCAAACCGCCCCAGGACGCGCCGACGCCGATGCCGGCAAAGCCATGCTCGGTGATCGGGGTGTCGATCACGCGCTTGCCGCCGAACTCGTCCAGCAGCCCTTGGGTAATCTTGTAGGCGCCCTGGTATTCGGCCACTTCCTCGCCCATCACGAAAACGGATGAATCGCGGCGCATTTCCTCGGCCATGGCATCGCGCAGCGCCTCGCGCACGGTCTGCTTGCGGGTTTCGGTGCCTTCGGGCCAGTCGGGGCTGCGGTCGGGGTTCGGCGCATCAGCGGGCGCTGATCTTGCCTGCGCGGGTGCTTTTTCCTGCGCCTTTTCCTGTGTCTTTTCGGGGGCAGGGGGCGCATCGTCGGTCTTGGCCTTGGCGGGGGCTTTCATGTCCTCGGCGCTTTCGCCGTCGTCGAGCATCAGGGCGATGGCGCTGTTGACCTTCACGCCTTCGGTGCCTTCGGCGACGATGATCTTGCCGATCACCCCTTCATCCACCGCCTCGAATTCCATCGTGGCCTTGTCTGTCTCGATCTCGGCCAGGATGTCGCCGGATTTGACGATGTCGCCTTCCTTGACCAGCCATTTGGCCAATGTCCCCTCTTCCATCGTGGGCGAGAGGGCGGGCATCAGAATTTCGGTTGCCATTGGGTCTGTCTCCTCCCGTTACGCGTTCTGCGGTACGACGTCGGCGTAAATATCGGTCCAAAGCTCGTCCAACTCGGGCTCCGGGCTTTCCTTGGCGAATTCCGCGCTGGCGTTCACGACTTCCTTGATTTCCTTGTCGATCGCTTTCAGGTCGTCCTCGGTCGCATGTTTGCCCTGCAACAGCAGGTCGCGCACATGTTCGATGGCGTCCTTTTCCTCGCGGATTTTCTGCACCTCTTCGCGGGTGCGGTATTTCGCCGGGTCCGACATCGAGTGCCCGCGATAACGGTATGTCTTGATCTCAAGGATATACGGCCCCTTGCCCGACCGGCAGTGGGCCACGGCCTTGGCCCCGGCATCGCGCACGGCCAGCACGTCCATGCCATCCACCGCCTCGCCGGGGATGCCGAAGGATGCGCCGCGCGTGTAGATGTCGGGGGACGAGGTCGAGCGTTTCTGAGAGGTGCCCATGGCGTACTGGTTGTTCTCGATCACGAAAACCACCGGCAACTCCCACAGGGCGGCCATGTTGAACGTCTCGTACACCTGGCCCTGGTTCGCCGCGCCATCCCCGAAATAGGTGAACGTGACGCGGTTGTTTTCCAGATACTTGTCGGCAAAGGCCAGACCAGCCCCCAGCGGCACGTTGGCCCCCACGATGCCATGGCCGCCGTAAAAGTGCTTTTCCTTCGAGAACATGTGCATCGAGCCGCCCTTGCCGCGCGAATACCCGCCCTCGCGGCCCGTCAGTTCGGCCATCACGCCGTCGGGGTCCATTCCGCAGGCCAGCATGTGACCGTGATCGCGGTAGGTGGTGATGCGCTTGTCGCCCTCTTCGGCCACGGCCTCAAGCCCGACAACCACGGCCTCTTGCCCGATATAGAGATGGCAGAACCCGCCGATCAGACCCATGCCGTAAAGCTGCCCGGCCTTCTCCTCGAATCGCCGGATCAGCAGCATGTCGCGGTAAAACTGCATCAGGTCATCACGGGATGTGTTTGTTTTGTCTTGGGCTTTCCTGGTGGCCATGCGGTGCCTCCTCCCAGCAAATGGATTTGTTTAGCGTTAAACTATCCTATAAAACAGGTAGGCAAAAATTGCGACAGGAATTTTCTTGCGCCGCCGGTTTCAGCGGCGCGGCGCAACGCGAGTGTATGAAAAGGTGGGATTGCGGCAGAGTGGGTGCGCGTCAGCGGATCACGATTTCATCGCTGCGCAGCAGGCCCAGCACATCGCGGGCCTGTTCATCCAGCAGGTCGAGATCCAGAAAATCGTCCGACAGGCGCTGGGTCAGGTTTTCCATCCGGGCGACCTGCGCGCGCAGCCGCTCAAGCTCGGCCTGCAAGGCGGCGCTGTCGGCCTGGATTTCGGCGCGGCGGAACAGGCCATAATCGCCCTGCACGGCGGCAAAGGCGAAATATGCGCCAAGGCTGAAAGCCACGGCGAAGAAGGCGAGGATACCAAGAGCCGGAGTTTTGCGTCGCACGGGAGTCTGCCGATTTGCCTGTGATTACGTCTCTGTAGGACGTGTTCCTCAGACTATGACACAAGCGATTCGGACTGGGAATCCCAAAATTGCGCCTTCCGCCTGTTTCTGCCCGTCCGGCACGGAACGCCGCGTCAGGCTGGATGCGCTGCGGCCCGGCTGGCATCGTGATCGCCAAGGAGGATTTTGCCATGACAATCGCCCCACACAGCATGCTTGCCACCCATGAGGTCACAAACCAGCCTGTCCCTGTGACCGACCGTGACCTTTGGTCTGGCGACCGCGCCCTGCAACAGGCGGCGCAGTGGGCAGGGGCGGATGCGCAGGCGCTGGCGACAGCCGGGGCGCGGTTGGGCAGTGCCGAGATGTCAAAGCACGCCGAGAATGCCCGCCGCGATGTGCCGCGCCTGAAACTGTTCGATCGGGCCGGCCGCCGCTGTGACGAGGTGGAGTTTCACCCCGGCTATAACGCGATCATGCAGGCCGGGATGGAGCTGGGCTATGCCGCCCACGCGTGGGAGGGGCACAAGGGTGGCCATGCCACCCATGCCGCGCTGGTCTATTACATGGCGCAGGTCGAGCCGGGCATTTCCTGCCCGCTGACCATGACCTATGCCGCCGTGCCCGCCCTGCGCGGCAGTGATCTGGCCGACACCTGGGTGCCGAAACTGACCGCGCGCGCCCATGATCCGGCCATCGCGCCGGTGACGCGAAAGCGCGCCGCGACCATGGGGATGGCGATGACCGAAAAGCAGGGCGGATCGGATGTGCGCGCCAACACCACCATCGCCACGCCGCAGCGGGATCACTATACCCTGCACGGGCACAAGTGGTTCTGCTCTGCTCCGATGTCCGACGGGTTTCTGACGCTGGCGCAGGCCCCCGGCGGGCTGACCTGTTTTCTGGTGCCGCGCTGGCTGGAGGACGGGCGCAACACGCTGCACCTGATGCGGTTGAAGGACAAGCTGGGCAACCACGCCAATGCCTCCTCCGAGATCGAGTATCACGACGCGATAGCCTTTCGGCTGGGCGATGAGGGGCAGGGCGTCAAGACGATCATCGAGATGGTCCATCACACCCGGCTGGATACGGCGATGGCGCCGGCCGGGCTGATGCGGGCCGCGCTGGCGCAGGCGCATTGGTGGGTCAGCCACCGCGCCGCGTTCCAGCGTCGCCTGATCGACCAGCCGCTGATGCGCGCCGTGATGGCCGACCTGACGCTTGAGGCCGAGGCGGCGCTGGCCCTTGGCATGGGCACCGCGCGTGCGTTCGACGGCGACACGCCCGAGGATCGCGCCTTTGCCCGCATCAGCGTGGCCTTGGCCAAGTTCATCTCTAACAAGCGCGCGCCGGTGATGATCGTCGAAGCGATGGAGTGCCTTGGCGGCATGGGCTATGTCGAGGAAACGCCGATGCCCATGCTGTATCGCGAGGCACCGCTGAACGGCATCTGGGAAGGCTCGGGCAATGTCATCTGTCTGGATATCCTGCGCACGCTGGCGCGCGAGCCGCTGGCGGCGGAAACCCTGATTGCCCGCCTGCAATCCAACATCG
Source organism: Lacimonas salitolerans (assembly GCF_042677865.1). Taxonomy (NCBI): domain Bacteria; kingdom Pseudomonadati; phylum Pseudomonadota; class Alphaproteobacteria; order Rhodobacterales; family Paracoccaceae; genus Lacimonas; species Lacimonas salitolerans. The sequence continues at coordinate 19,627 of NZ_JBHUDD010000152.1, forward strand.
GGCGCGACGGGCGGTTCGATGCCGCGCTGAACGCGCATCAGACCCGCTGGCCCAGCCTGCCGCCCGAGGCCGAGGCGCGCTGGTTTGCCGAAAGTGCGGCCAACCTGCTGGCCGCCGCCTATCTGATGGAGCTGGGCGATGCCGCCATCGCCGAAGGGTTCATCGCGACCCGGCTGGATGGTCAGCGCGGCCACGTGCCGGGCGCGGTTTCAGGCATTGATATCAATGCGGTACTGGCGCGGCTGGCCTAGGGCCGCGCCAGGGTTCAGTCTGCCTGCTGGCCGGTCTGTCCGCCCTCGATCACCCGCAGGCGCGGGGGCAGGCGATGGACCCGGGCGGGTGTGGGATGATCTTCACCCAGCGCCTCGGCCAGTTCGTCGATGTCGCGGCTGTGAAACACTGCCGCTGCGCGCAGGATATCCAGCATCACACCACGCCCCCGCGATGCGCCGCCACATGGCCCGCCAATGGCTTGAGCGTGCGCAGCACCCCGTCATAGCGCGCCAGTTGATCGCGGATGCGCAGCTTGCGCGCTTTCAGATGCCGCAGGCGCGCCGCATCGGGCATCGGGCGCTTTTCCTCGGCGGCAATCTCGTCTTCCAGAGTCTGTTTGCGGGTCTGCAGGGCCGCCACCCGCGCGGATACGGATGCCACACGTTCCAGTACCGATACTTTCATCGCAACCTCCCTCATTGTTCTGTTGATGCGCTTGATATGGGGTAGGGTGGAGCAGATATGCAGACAAAGCCGCGATGTTTATCCATAGGAAATACCTATACATGCCCACGCCTCCCGATCTGCCCTCGATGCGCCAGTTGCGGTATTTCGTGGCCCTCGCCGACGCGGGCCAGTATCGCCGCGCGGCCGAACGGATGGGGATCAGCCAGCCCTCGCTGTCGTTGCAGATATCCGCCCTCGAAGAGCGTCTGGCGCTGCGTCTGGTCGAGCGTCGCCGGGGCGGCACCCTGCTGACGCCAGCCGGGCGTGAGGTTTTGTCCCGCGCGCGCCTGATCCTGTCGCAGACCGAGGATCTGGTGGCGCAGGCCCATTCCCTGACCGCAGGCGTGACCGGCACGCTGCGGCTGGCCTCGACGCCCACGATCGGGCCTTACATGCTGCCCGCGGTGGTGCGGCACCTGCACGAAACCCATCCCGGCCTGCGCCTGATCGCCCGCGACGGCCCACCCCGCGAAGTGGTCGAGGATCTGCTGGCGGGCCAGCACGACCTGATCGTGACGCAACTGCCGCTGGCGGCGGGCGATCTGTCGCTGCGGCGACTGTATCGTGAACCGCTGTTTCTGGCCGTGGCGCGTGATCATCCTCTGGCGTCGCGCGCGCAGATCGGCCGGGACGATCTGGCTGGTCTGGATCTGCTGTCACTCAACCCGGGCTACGGCTTGCATGACGTGATCGCCACGCTGGCCCGCGATACCGGCGCGCGGCTGCAATCGGAATACGAGGGCACGAGCCTTGATGCGCTGCGCCAGATGGTGGCGATGAACATGGGCGCGACGCTGCTGCCCGCGCTGTACATCCGCTCGGAAGTGGCGGGGGCCGACGCGGATGTGGTGGCCGTGCCGTTTCGCGGCGGGATGACGCGCATGGTCGGGGTCGCGTGGCGGCGCAGCCTTGGCAAGCCGCGCCTGATCGACCAGTTTCTTGCAGCCGCCGATGATGTCGTCGCCACGGCCTACAAGGGGCGCGTGATTCAGGACCGGGGCTAGGCCATTCAGCCCGCGACAGAGGCCTGATAGATCCCGTCGATCGCCTTGGCAATCGTGGCGTTGAACTGCTCGTCGCTTTGCCGCGCGCTCAGCCCTTCGGTCAGCGCGCGGCTGAAGCTGGCGATCATGCCGGTGTTCTTTGCCAGCCGTCCACAGGCCTCGTCCCGGCTGTAGCCGCCCGACAGGGCCACGACACGCATGACGCGCGGATGATCGACCAGCGGTTTGTACAGGTTGGCGTGCTCGGGCAGGGTCAGTTTCAGCATCACCTGGCTGTCACCGTTCAGAGCCTCCAGATGGGCGGTGATCTCGGCCAGCAGGATGTCTTCGGCCTCGGCCTTGTCGGCGATGGAAATCGTGACCTCGGGCTCGATGATCGGCACCAGACCATGCGCCAGGATCTGCCGCCCGACCTCGAACTGCTGGCTGACCACGGCGCGGATGCCCGAAGGCGACGCACCATTGATGACCGAGCGCATCTTGGTGCCAAAGATCCCCGCCTGCACCGCGCGCGCCAGCAACGTATCCAGATCGGGCATCGGTTTCATCACCTGCACCTGATCGCGCTCGTCATCCAGGCCCTTGTCGACCTTCAGAAACGGCACCACGCCGCGGTCTTCCCACATGAACCGTGCCGTGGGCTTGCCGCCCATCTGCCGGTCCATTGTCATTTCGAACAGGATTGCGCCGATCACCTTGTCGCCGGTAAAGGCCGGGGCCTGCGCGATCCGGGTGCGCATGGCGTGGACCAGATCGAACATCTCGTCCTCCGAGGCATATTCCTCCTCGGTCACGCCATAAAGCCGCAGCGCCTTGGGCGTGGATCCGCCCGACTGGTCCAGCGCCGCGATAAAGCCGCGCCCGTTGCGCATCTGCTCTGCCTGTGCGTCGTTCATGTCTCTCACCATCCCTCGATTGTCGGTTGTTGCGCCCGCGTTTCATCGCGGGGCGCGTGGGTTTGCTTTCTGGGGGTTATGCCGCTTCGTCCAGCGCCGCGACGCCGGGCAGCAGCTTGCCCTCCATCCATTCCAGGAACGCGCCACCTGCGGTGGACAGGTACGTGAACCCGTCCGCCGCCCCGGCCCGGTTGAGCGCCGACACTGTGTCGCCGCCCCCTGCGACCGAGACCAGCGCGCCCGCCATGCTCAGCTCGGCCGCGCGCTTGGCCGCCGCGTTGGTGGCGGCGTCGAACGGCGCGATCTCGAACGCGCCCAGCGGCCCGTTCCAGATCAGCGTTTTCGCGTTTTCCAGCGCGGTCACGATCCGCGCCACCGATTGCGGCCCGGCGTCCAGGATCATCGCATCCTCGGGGCAGGCGGTGGCGGGCACGACCTCATGCGCGGCTTCTTCCTTGAACTCGCGTGCAACGACAACATCCACCGGCAGGATGATCTCGCATCCGGTGACTTGCGCCTTGGCCAGGATGTCGCCCGCCATTTCCGTCATGTCATGCTCGCACAGCGATTTTCCCACGCCGATGCCCTGTGCCGCCAGAAAGGTGTTGGCCATGCCGCCACCGATCACAAGGCTGTCGACCTTTTCCACCAGATTGCCCAGCAATTCCAGCTTGGTGCTGACCTTGGCCCCGCCGACCACCGCCACCACGGGCCGGGCCGGGGCACCCAATGCGGCCTCAAGCGCCTGCAACTCGGCCTGCATCAGGCGGCCTGCGCAGGACGGCAGCAGCCGCGCCAGTCCCTCGGTCGAGGCGTGGGCGCGGTGTGCGGCCGAAAAGGCATCGTTGCAATAGATATCGCCCAGACCGGCCAGCCGCGCCGCGAATGCGGGGTCGTTCGCTTCTTCGCCGGGATGAAAGCGGATGTTTTCCAGCAGCAGCACATCGGCCGACCGCGCCTCTTCGGTCATGTCCTCGGCGGCATCCAGCGTCTCGACCAGCTTGACCTTGCGGTCCAGCACACGTTGCAGCGCGGGCACGCAGACCCGCAGGCTGAGATCCAGCACCACCTTGCCCTTGGGACGTCCGAAATGCGCGATCAGGATCGGCTGCCCGCCGCGCGCCAGGATGTCCTGCACGGTCGGCGCGATCTTTTCTATCCGGGTGGCATCCGACACCACGCCATGTTCCACCGGCACGTTGATATCCACCCGCACCAGCACGCGCTTGCCCGCAAGATCCATGTCGTCCAGCGTTTTCCAGCCCATAGTCGCCTCTCTCAAAGGGTCGCTTGCAGGTCTCATGGCGCGCCACCGCCGACCCGTCAACCTCTGCGCTTGGCTTTCGGCCTTTGCGCGCCTAGGTTTGCGCAAACATGACCGAAGGAGTGCCTGATGGCTGACATAACCGACCCCGAGAACACCATCCTGATGGAGCTGAAGAACGGCACCGTCACGATTCAACTGCTGCCCGAGGTGGCCCCGCAGCATGCCGCGCGGATGAAGGACCTGGCCCGCGCGGGCAAATATGACAACGTGGCCTTTCACCGGGTGATCGACGGCTTCATGGCCCAGACCGGCGATGTGCAGCATGCCAACATGGAAGACGGCTGGAACCCCGCCCGCGCTGGCACCGGCGGCAGCGACCTGCCTGACCTGCCGGCCGAGTTCTCGAAACTGCCCCATGATCGCGGCACGCTGGGGGCGGCGCGCTCGTCCAGCCCCAACTCGGCCAACAGCCAGTTTTTCATCAACTTCGGCGACAACCATTTCCTGAACGGTCAATACACCGTCTATGGCCGCGTCATCAGCGGGATGGAGCATGTCGATGCCATCACCCGCGGCGAGCCGCCCGCCAGCCCCGACCGCATGATCAGCGTCAAGGTGGCCGCCGATGCGTAACGCGATTCTTGCTTTGGTGCTGCTGGCCAGCCCCGCCGCCGCCACCGAAATCCAGATCGAGGTGACGGGCGAGGCCAATGGCACGATCACCATCGACCTGCTGGAAGACGTGGCACCCGATCACGCCGAGCGCATCGCGACCCTGGCCGCCGAGGGCGCGTATGACGGGGTGGTGTTCCACCGCGTGATCGACGGCTTCATGGCCCAGACCGGCGACGTCAAATTCGGCAAGCTGGGCGAGGACATGCGCCGCGCCGGGATGGGTGGATCGGGCAAGGCCGATCTGCAGGCCGAGTTCTCCGACATCCCCTTTGATCGCGGCGTCGTCGGCATGGCCCGCAGCCAGGACCCCAACTCGGCCAACAGCCAGTTCTTCATCATGTTCGATCAGGGCCATTTCCTGAACGGCCAATACACTGTGGTCGGCCGCGTGACCGAAGGCATGGATGTGGTCGACGCGATCAAGCGCGGGCGCGGTCAGAACGGCGCGGTCGTGGGGCGGCCCGATGTGATGACCAAGGTGACAGTCGCGCAGTGACTGTGCGGCCGGGGGCGTAAACCGCCCCCGGTGCAGCGACCTGCGCGCGTTTCACGTCTTCGTGCCCCCTATAGGACGACTCGGCTCTGTCGCGCATGATCGTGCCAGCGACAGATACAGGAGTTGCCGATGACTGCGCGCCCTCTTGCCCTGCTGGCCCTGCTGGTTTTCGCATCCACGGCCCTGGCTGATCCTGCGGCGTGGCGCAGTGAATGGCGTGACACCGATTTCACCCGCAGCAGCGTGGAAGACTGGGATCAGATCATCAGCGGCGGACCGCCCAAGGATGGCATCCCCGCGCTCAGCGATCCCGCCATGATCAAGGCATCACAGGAAACCCGGCTTGACCCGCGCGAACCCGTGATGACGCTTGAGATGGGGGACACCGCACGCGCCTATCCGATCCGCTATCTGATGTGGCACGAGATCGCCAACGACACCGTGGCGGGCGTGCCTGTCGCCGTCACCTTCTGCCCTCTGTGCAACACCGCGATGGTGTTCGACCGCCGCGAGGATGGCCGGGTGCTCGATTTCGGCGTGTCGGGCAAGCTGCGTTTTTCCGATATGATCATGTATGACCGCCAGACCGAAAGCTGGTGGCAGCAGGCGCTGGGACTGGCCATCGTGGGCGATCTGAACGGCACGCAACTGCGCCAGATCCCGGCGGTGATGGAAAGCTGGGAGGAGTTTCGCGCTCGTCATCCCGACGGGCTGGTGATGGATCAGCCACGGGCCTCGCGGCAATACGGGGTGAACCCCTATCGCAACTATGACAGCGCGGCGCAGCCTTTCCTCTATCGCGGCGAGAACCCGCCCCACGGCATTGCACCTCTGGCCCGCGTCGTGCGCGTGGGCAGCCGCGCCTGGCCGCTGGAGCGTATTCGGCAAGCGGGTGAACTGCGCGAGGCCGGGGTGATCCTGCGCTGGACAGGTGGGCAGGCCTCGGCGCTGGACAGCGCGCGCATCGGGCAGGGTCGTGACGTGGGCACCGTGCGGGTGACCGACGCACAGGGCCGCCCGGTGGTGCATGACATGCCCTTCGCCTTTGCCTTTCACGCCTTTCACCCCGACGGGCAGTGGATGCTGGGGCGTTGACGTTCAGATAGCCAAGGCGGTGGCGTGATCCACAAGCGTCTGGAACGCCTCGGTAAACCTCGCATCATCGACCGTCAGGGCCACGCGGATATGCCCTGCCGGGGCCTGACCAAAGCTTTCGCCGGGCATCACCGCGATCATGTGCGTGTCCAGCAGGCTTTCGGCGAACGCCTCGCCGCTCAGGCCTGTCTGGCGAATGTCCAGCATCATGTACATCGCCCCCTGCGGTGGCAGCGCGCGGATGGTGGTCTGCCGCTTGAGGATTTCCAGCGCGATGGCACGACGCCGGGCAAAGGGCGCGGCGATTTCCTGTTCCATCCCGATGCCTTGCCTCAGCGCGAACTGCGCGGCGTCCTGAATGAACCCCGGCACGCCATAGGTGGTGTGGATCGCCAGTGCTGCCAGACGCGCGATCGCTTCCTCTGGCCCCACGATCCAGCCGATGCGGCTGCCGGTCATCGCGTGGCTTTTCGACATCGAGCCTATCACCAGAGTGCGATCCGCCATGCCGGGCAGGGCGCGGGGCGACAGGTGATCGCCCTCCCACACCTGCGTGTCATACACCTCATCCGAGATTAGCCACAGATCGTGATCGGTGCAGACCTGTGCGATGCCGTCCAGCGTGGCGCGGGCATAGATCGCGCCGGTGGGGTTGTTGGGCGTGTTCACCAGCAGGCTGCGCGCGCCCGGCGCTGCGGCGGCCAGATCTGCGGCGCGCGGCTGAAACGCATCCTCGGCCCGTGCGGGCACCGGCACGGCCACCGCCCCCACGCCCCGGATCGTGCCGGGGTAGGTGGCATAGTAGGGGTCGATGAACAATGCGCGGTCGCCCTCGTCACACACCGCGTGATGGGCGGCGAACAGCCCCGATTGCCCGCCCGGCGTGATCAGCACATTGGCCCGCGTCGTGGACACGCCCGTGCGTGCCTGAACCCGCGCCGCCACCACATCGCGCAGGCCATCGGTGCCGGGGATCGTGGCATAACCGGTGTGCCCGCCGCGCGCCGCCCGGTCCATCGCGGCCAGAATCGAAGGGTCGGTGCGGATGTCATGCTCGCCGATCGTCAGCTCGGTCACCGGCTGGCCTGCCTCGACCATCGCGCGCGCCTTGTAGAACAGCCCCCAGCCATCGCCGCCGGTCCCGATGATATGCGTGATGCGGTGGGACAGGGTCATTCGGGTCTCCGGTGTTTGATCAAATTCCGGCGCGACCATGGCCCGTGGTTTGCCCCTTGGCAAGGGGCGCGGACGGGCGTATCGTGACGACATGAACGGCACCTGCATCATCTGCATCTGCATTATCCGCTGACATCGTCACGCGGGCCGTTCCTTCTTTCCTCATTCCGATGAAGTTGCTAAGCCCGCGCCAACCGCGTGTGAGGACCCCATGACCGATATCCGGCTTTACAACACGAAAACCCGCCGCAAGCAGTTGTTCACCCCGATCGACCCGGACAATGTGCGGATGTATGTCTGCGGCCCCACGGTCTATGACCGCGCGCATCTGGGCAATGCCCGCCCGGTGATCGTGTTCGACGTGCTGTACCGGCTGCTGCGGCATGTTTATGGCCCTGATCACGTGACCTATGTGCGCAACTTCACCGACGTGGATGACAAGATCAACGCCCGCGCCGCCGAGACAGGGCGCAGCATCGGTGACATCACCGCCGAGACGACGCAGTGGTTTCTGGACGACATGGCCGCCGTCGGCGCGATGGAGCCCGACCACATGCCCCGCGCCACGCAATACATCCCGCAGATGGTGGACATGATCGCCGACCTGATCGCCAAGGGCAATGCGTATGAGGCCGAGGGCCATGTGCTGTTCGCCGTCGACAGTTATGCCGATTACGGCAAACTGTCCGGCCGCACGGTCGAGGACATGATCGCCGGCGCCCGGGTCGAGGTGGCGCCGTACAAACGCAACCCGATGGATTTCGTTCTGTGGAAGCCATCGACCGACGATCAGCCGGGCTGGGACAGCCCCTGGGGCCGGGGGCGGCCGGGCTGGCATATCGAATGCTCGGCCATGGCCTATGAACTTTTGGGCGAGACATTCGACATCCACGGCGGCGGGATCGACCTGGCCTTTCCGCATCACGAAAACGAAATCGCGCAAAGCTGCTGCGCCCATCCGCAGGGCGGCTTTGCAAATTTCTGGATGCACAACGAGATGTTGCAGGTCGAGGGCAAGAAGATGTCCAAGTCCTTGGGCAATTTCTTTACGGTGCGCGATCTGCTGGATCAGGGCGTGCCGGGCGAGGTGATCCGGTTTGTTATGCTGTCCACGCATTATCGCAAGCCGATGGATTGGACCGAGAAGAAGGCGCGGGAGGCTGCGCGCACTTTGAATAAATGGCGCGCAGTGGTGAGTGAACTTGATGAAACTGCAGAAGTATCTCGGGCGGTCATGGAAGCCGTTGCCGATGACCTGAACACTGCCGGTGCGATCTCGGTCCTTCACCAGTTGGCGGCTGATAAGGAGTATGACGCATTGAAGGCAAGCGCACAGTTTCTTGGCTTGCTGACCGAAGAATTGGGCGGCTGGCAGAATGCTGGCGGTGTCTTGCTTGATGCGCTGACGGAGCGCCTCACAGACGCGCGGGCAGTGGCAATGCAAACGAAGGACTTTGCAGAAGTTGACCGACTGAAAGCGGCATTGGTCGAGGCTGGTGTCGCAGTCCAGATGAGCAAGGAGGGTGTGGTTCTGGCAGCCGGTCCCGAAGTTGATCTGACCAAATTGGAGGCATTGGTATGAGCGACTTGGCCTACCATGGGGTCCCAACCCGGCGCGCATGCTCCATGCCCGACCTCCCTCCAGGGAGGGCAACTCGCAACGCAGGTCACACCCGCTACGCCAGTTGTTCTGCGCAACACCCGCCACACCCGGCCCGACCGCCCTCCCGAGGTCGGGCATGGCGCATGCGCGCCTTGTGTTGCGCCCAGCCTTTGGGAGGCTTTGCGTCATGACAGACCGCCTCTACCTCTACGACACCACGCTGCGTGACGGGCAGCAGACGCAGGGGGTGCAGTTCTCGACCCCTGAAAAGATCCGCATCGCGCAGGCGCTGGACAGCCTTGGCGTCGATTACATAGAGGGCGGCTGGCCGGGTGCCAACCCCACCGACAGCGCGTTCTTCGACGCGCGCCCCGACACCCGCGCGCGCTTTACCGCCTTTGGCATGACCAAGCGCACGGGGCGCTCCGCCGAGAATGACGATGTGCTGGCCGCGGTGCTGAACGCGGGCACGCCTGCGGTCTGCCTTGTGGGCAAGACCCATGATTTCCACGTCACCACGGCGCTGGGGATCTCGCTTGAGGACAACACCGAGAACATCCGCGCCAGCATCGCGCATGTCAAAGGGCAGGGGCGCGAGGCGCTGTTTGACGCCGAGCATTTTTTTGACGGCTACAAGGCCAACCCCGATTATGCGCTGGATTGTCTGTGCGCGGCTTATGAAGCGGGGGCGCGCTGGATCGTGCTGTGCGACACCAACGGCGGCACGCTGCCCGCCGAGGTGGGCCGGATCACCGCCGAGGTGGTCGCCGCCGGCATCCCCGGTGACCGGCTGGGCATCCATTGCCACAACGATACTGAAAATGCCGTGGCCGGATCGCTGGCTGCCGTCGATGCGGGCGCGCGGCAGATTCAGGGCACGCTGAACGGGTTGGGCGAGCGGTGTGGCAATGCCAACCTGACCACGCTGATCCCCAACCTGCTGCTGAAGGAACCCTATGCCAGCCTGTATGTCACCGGCATCGTGCCCGAGGCGCTGCGCGATCTGACCCGGATCAGCCGGATGCTGGACGACATCCTGAACCGCGTGCCGCAGCGGCAGGCGCCTTACGTCGGGGCCTCGGCCTTTGCCCACAAAGCCGGTCTGCACGCCAGCGCGATCCTGAAAGACCCCAGCACATACGAGCATATCGACCCCGCCACCGTGGGCAACGCCCGCATCATCCCGATGTCGAACCAAGCGGGCCAGTCGAACCTGCGCCGCCGTCTGGCCGAGGCCGGGATCGAGGTGCCCGAGGGCAGCCCCGCGTTGGCGCGCATCCTTGAAACGGTCAAGGAGCGCGAGGCGCAGGGCTATACCTATGACAGCGCGCAGGCGTCCTTCGAGCTGCTGGCGCGGGGCGAGCTGGGGCAGCTGCCAGAGTTTTTCGAGGTCAAGCGCTACAAGGTCACGGTCGAGCGGCGCAAGAACAAGTACAACCGCATGGTCAGCCTGTCCGAGGCCGTTGTGGTGGTGAAGGTCGATGGAGAGAAAAAGCTGTCGGTCAGCGAGTCGATGGACGAGGCCGGGTGTGATCGCGGCCCGGTCAACGCTCTGGCGCGCGCGCTGGCCAAGGATCTGGGGCCGTATTCGGACCTGATCATCGACATGCGGCTGGTCGACTTCAAGGTGCGCATCACCCAGGGCGGCACCGATGCCGTGACCCGCGTGATTATCGACAGCGAGGATGGCGCGGGCCGTCGCTGGTCCACGGTCGGGGTCAGCCCGAACATAGTGGATGCGTCCTTTGATGCTCTGCTGGATGCGATCGTGTGGAAACTGGTGCGCGAAACCGCGACGGTTCCGGCCTGAGCGTGTCACGAGGGGGCGGCCCGATGGTGATCAAGGGTCTGATTTTCGCAGCCATTTCGCTGGCGATCTACCTGTGTATCGCGCTGGGTCTGATCCAGTCGCAACGCCCCGGCCCGGTGCCTGAAAGTGGCGGGCTGGATTTTGCCGGGCTGATTGCCAGTCCCTTTGCCCCGCCGCAGGATGATCCGCGGTTCCGGCGCAGCAGCTATACCGCGCCAGATGGCACCGATCTGCCGATGACGGTGGTGCGCGCGCCCGATGCGTCCGGCCTGCCCATCGTGGTGATGATCCACGGCTCGGGCTGGCACGGGCAGCAGTTCGACCGGCTGGCCTGGCGCTTGCGCGATGTGGCCGAGCTGCGCGCGGTGACCCTGCGCGGGCACGGGGCCGATCCGCAGCGGCGCGGCGACGTGGATCATGTCGGCCAGTTCGAAGATGACCTGACCGCCGGGATCGGCGATGCGGGGGCGCGCAAGGTGGTGCTGCTGGGCCATTCCTCGGGCGGGGGGCTGGTGGTGCGCTTTGCCGGTGGCGCGCATCGCGACATGATCGACGGGGCGATCCTGCTGGCCCCGTTCCTGCACCATGACGCGCCGGTGACGCGGCCGAATTCGGGCGGCTGGGCGCATCCCCTGACACGGCGCATCATTGGCCTGTCGATGCTGAACATGCTGGGCATCCGTGCGCTGGATCACCTGATCATGATCCAGTTCGCCATGCCGGCGCAGGTGCTGGACGGGCCGTTGGGCCACACCGCCACGACCGCCTATAGCTGGCGGTTGAACCAGTCCTATGCCCCGCGCCGCAACTACAAGGCCGATCTGGCTGCGCTGCCGCCCTTTCTGCTGATCGCGGGGGCGCGTGATGAAAGCTTTGACGCCACAGGCTATGAGCCGCTGATCTCTGGCGTCACGGACAAGGGGCGCTATCATGTGGTGCCCGGCGCGGGCCATCTGGATCTGGTCGATGCGCCGGAGACCGAACGATTGATACGGGAGTATCTGCTTGCCCTCTGACGATCTGACAGCCTGCGCGCAAACCGTGGAGCAGGGCGATCCCGACCGGTTTCTGGCCGCCATGGCCGCCCCGCCCGACGCGCGCGAGGTGCTGTTCCCGCTTTACGCGCTGAATGTCGAGGTGGCGCGCGCGCCTTGGGTCACGCAGGAGCCGATGATTGCCGAGATGCGCCTGCAATGGTGGCGCGACGCGCTGGACGAGATCGCGCAGGGCACGACGCCGCGGCGGCATCAGGTGGTGACACCTCTGGCCGGGCTGCTGGACGATCCGGCCTGCGCGGTGCTGGACCGGCTGGTGCTGGCGCGGCGCTGGGATATTCACAAGGACCCGTTCGCGGATGCGGCGGCCTTTGATGCCTTTCTGGATGACACGGCGGGTGGCCTGATCTGGGTCGCCGCGCGGGCGCTGGGGGCGCCGGACGCGGCGGAACCTGCCCTGCGCGACATCGGCTATGCGCAGGGGCTGGCGGCGTGGTTCCGGGCCATTCCGGCGCTGGAACAGACCGGGCGCATGCCGCTGGTCGATGGCCGACCGCAGGCGGTGGCCGATCTGGCGCGTCACGGGCTGGCCCGGCTGGAGCGCGGGCGTGCGGGGCAGGGCGCTGTGCCACCAAAGGCGCGGCCGGCGGTGCTGCCCGCATGGTCGGCGGCGGCGGTGCTGAAACGGGTGGCGCGTGATCCGGGGCTTGTGGCACAGGGCAAGGCCGACATTTCACCGGGCGGCGCGCGCCTGCGCCTGATGCTGGCCGCCGCGCGTGGGCGGATATGAAAAAGGCCCGGACGCGCATGCATCCGGGCCTTGAGTGTCACACCAAGTTGGTGATCAGTTCGGCATCACCGTCGCCTTGTCGAACGCGGCGGTGAACCCCTTGAGCGACATGTTCAGATTGATCGGCTCATCCGGTGCCACGAAGGGCGTGATGCTGACCGTGGCCGTGAACCCGCGCTTGAAGGCGGCGATTTCCTCGGCGGTAAAGCCGATGCGCGCGTAGCAGCCCAACTGGTCACAGACCGCGAAAGGATAGCGTTTCGCCTGTCCCTGATCCACGCGGATGGTTACCTGCGCTGTCAACAGGGTTTCCAGCGGTACGGCGATCAGGGCACCGCCTGCGGCGCGCTGGCCTTCGGGCAGCTTGAAGATGCGCACATTCGAGACAAGGTTGTCGTTTTCGTCATTCAGCGACTGGAACAACTGGCAGGGCTCTTCCTCGCCCTCGGGCATGCGGATGCACTCCATCGCCCAATCCTCGACCATCTCTTTCAGGTAAGGCGTGCCCGGGGCATTCGGGTCTGTCTCTTCCTCGCCCATCGAAAGCTCCCCAAGCTGAGGGGCAGTCGCGCCGCCGACATCGGACTGGCTGTCGAGCGTGGGTTCCGCGGCGGGTTCGGTGGTGTCCTGGGCCTGCACGGACAAGGGTGCGGACAGCAGCGCAAGAATCGAAAGGCTGTAAAGAAGTCTGGGCATGGGTTCCCCGTTTCATGTCACGTAAATCTGGGATGCGGCTTACCATGGGGCGCGTGCCTTGTCAGGGGAGAAATCACAACGCGGCAAGAGCGGCACGCAAGATTTCGCCATCAATCGCGCCATGTTCACAGACAGAAAAAGGAGCCATTACAGCCCCTTTTCCATCGTTTCTTGCTCCCCGTCGGACTGGCCGACTTAGTATTGTTACGGACGCTAGGCTGTTTCTTACGTCCGGTCAACAGTGGCGTATTCACATTTTTCATCTGTCAAGGGGGCGCGCCTCCAAAGGTCGAACATGTGATCAAAAAAGCCGCATCCCGAAGGATGCGGCCAGTCTGACAGGGAGGAAGTCAGCCCGCGCCCCAGAGGACATGTGACAACGGGCTGAATTCAGACTGGCATGGATAGGTTAAGATTGTATGGTCTGCCGCGTACGGTGGCAGCAACGGGGACGGCAGGGTGAGCAACGGTATCTTTATCGGTGGGGCGGCGAGGATTACGCCGAAAAACAGTATCTTTCGCTGGGCTATGCCAACCGGCACGGATTGATCGCCGGGGCCACCGGCACGGGCAAGACCGTGACGTTGCAAATTCTGGCCGAAGGGTTCTCGGCTGCCGGGGTTCCGGTGATCCTGTCGGACGTCAAGGGCGATCTGTCGGGCCTTGCCGTATCCGGCGATCCGGGCGGCAAGCTGCATCAGCCCTTTACCGAGCGCAATGCCAGGATCGGCTTTGATACCTTTGACTACGACCGCTTTCCTGTCACCTTCTGGGATCTGTTCGGCCAGCAGGGGCACCCGGTGCGCACCACGGTTGCCGAGATGGGGCCGCTGCTGCTGTCGCGCCTGCTGGAACTGTCCGAGGCGCAGGAGGGAATCCTGAACATCGCCTTCCGGCTTGCGGACGAGCAGGGCATGCCGCTTCTGGATCTCAAGGACCTGCAGGCGCTGCTGGTCTGGGTCGGGCAGAGCCGGGCCGATCTTTCGCTGCGCTACGGCAATATCTCGGTCCAGTCGGTGGGCGCGATCCAGCGTCGTCTGTTGGTGCTGGAAAATCAGGGCGGCGCGGACTTCTTTGGCGAACCGGCGCTGGATCTGGCCGATCTGATGCGGTTCGACGCCGAAGGCCGCGGCATGATCAATATCCTCGCCGCTGACCGGCTGATGCACAGCCCGCGCCTGTATGCGACCTTTCTGTTGTGGCTGTTGTCGGAACTGTTCGAAAGCCTGCCCGAGGTGGGCGACCCCGAGAAACCGAAACTGGTGTTCTTTTTCGACGAGGCGCATCTGCTGTTTGATGACGCGCCCAAGGCATTGGTGGACAAGGTCGAACAGGTGGCGCGCCTGATCCGGTCCAAGGGTGTGGGCGTGTATTTCGTGACGCAGAATCCGGCGGATGTGCCCGAGGATGTTCTTGGCCAGCTGGGCAACCGGGTGCAGCATGCGCTGCGCGCCTTTACCGCGCGCGATCGCAGGGCGCTGCGTCTGGCGGCGGAAACCTATCGCGACAATCCCCGCTTCGATACAGAACAGGCGATCCTGCAGGTCGGCGTGGGCGAGGCGGTGACATCCATGTTGCAGAAAAAAGGCGTGCCCGGCGTGGTGGAACGCACGCTGATCCGGCCGCCGTCGTCGCAACTGGGGCCGATCACGGGCGCGCAGCGGCGTGCGGTGATCGACGGCAGTGGCCTGGGCGGCAAGTACGATCTGCGGATCGACCGCGAGTCAGCCTATGAAATCCTGGCCCGCCGCGCCGCCGAGGCCGCGATTGCCGCCGAAGAGGCGGAGGCGGCGGAAGAGGCCAAGGATATGAAACAGCGCGAATTCACCGCCGCGCGCCGATACAGTGCCGACAGGGTCGGTCGCTCGACCAGCCGCAGCATCCGCAGCAACAGTCGTGGCGATACGGTGACCGAGGCGCTTGGCAAGGCGCTTGTCAGGGAACTGAGCGGGACTACCGGCAAACGCATCGTGCGCGGTGTTCTGGGCGGGTTGTTCCGGTCGCGTTAGGCCACGTCCGGTTGGACTCGGGAAGGTTCTGCGCTACCTGCTTGAGGGTACGCGCCACGCCCGCGACTTCTGGGCCACAATAAATGGACGCGCGTGCCATTTGTGCCCCAGTGCACGCATTCCCGCAAAAAACCGAGAGACGTTGATCATGCAAAGTGCAGCCGCACCAGATATACATCCCGCCGCCAAAGCCTATGCCGCCGAGGTGGCCGCAGGCACCCTGTCGCGCCGCGAGTTCCTGACCCGCGCCACCGCTCTTGGCGTCACCGCCTCTGCCGCATATGCGCTGATCGGCTCTGCGCAGCCCGTGCAGGCCGCCACGGACATGCAGGAGGGTGGCACCCTGCGCATCGAAAGCACGGTTCTGGCGTTGAAGGACCCGCGCACCTATGATTGGCCGCAGATGTCCAATTATACCCGCGGCTGGCTGGAATATCTGGTCGAGTACAATCGCGACGGGTCGTTCCGCGGTATCCTGCTGGAAAGCTGGTCGGTGAACGAGGACGCCACGGAATACACACTGAATGTCCGCCCCGATGTGACGTGGAACAACGGCGATGCGTTCACCGCGCAGGACGTGGCGTTCAATATCGAACGCTGGTGCGACGCCACGGTCGAGGGCAATTCGATGGCCTCGCGCATGGGCGCGATGGTCGATCCCGAAACGCGTCAGGCCCGCGGCGATGCGATCACGGTCGTCGATGACCTGACCGTGCGGTTGACCCTGCCCAGCCCGGACATCACGCTGATCGCCGGGTTCTCGGATTACCCGGCGGCGGTGGTGCACCAGTCGTTCACCGGCGACCCGCTGGAAAACCCCATCGGCACCGGGCCTTACCTGCCCGAGGATTTCAGCGTCGGGGTGAAATCGGTTCTGGTCCGCAACACCGAGCATGACTGGTGGGGCAAGGGCGTGATCGGGCAGGCGGCTCTGGACCGCATCGAATATATCGACTTTGGCACCGATCAGGCCTCGGTCGTGGCTGCCGCCGATGCCGACGAGGTCGATATGGTGTACGAGTCCCTGGACGACTTCATCGAGATCATGGATGGCCTGGGCTGGACCAAGTCCGAGACCGTCACCGCCAACACGCTGGTCATCCGCGCCAACCAGAATGCCGAGATTGACGGCCAGACGCCCTATGCCGATGCGCGGGTGCGCCGTGCGCTGGCGATGGCTGTGGATAACGCGCTGTGTCTGGAACTGGGCTATGCCGGGCGCGGGACGGTGGCCGAAAACCATCATGTCTGCCCGATCCATCCCGAATATGCCGATATCGGCGCGGCCGCCCATGATCCAGAAGGCGCGATGGCGTTGATGCAAGAGGCCGGGATGGCCGATTTCGAGCACGAGCTGATCTCGATCGACGACACGTGGCGGCGCAACACCAGCGATGCGGCGGCGGCGCAGCTGCGCGACGCGGGCATCAACGTGCGGCGCACGGTGCTGCCCGGCGCGACCTTCTGGAACGACTGGACAAAATACGCCTTTTCGACCACTGACTGGGCGCAGCGCCCGCTGGGAGTGCAGGTTCTGGCACTGGCCTATCGTTCCGGCGAGACATGGAACGAAAGCGGCTTTTCCAATGCCGATTTCGATTCCGAACTGTCACGCGCACTGGCGATTGCCGATGCGGACGAGCGGCGCGAAAGCATGGCCAAACTGGAGCAGATCCTGCGCGACGAGGGCGTCGTGATCCAGCCCTACTGGCGCTCGACCTTCCGCCATTACAAGGACACCGTGATCGGAGCCGAACAGCACCCGACCTTTGAAATCCACGTCTACAAGCTGGGCCTCAGGGCGTAAGGCATTTGCCATAGGCCTAGTAAGGGGGCGGGCGTCACAAAGCGCCCGCCCTTTCTGTCACCGTTCGGGCAGCAGACCCCGAGGCGAGAAGCGCAGCACCAGCAGCAGGATCACCCCCATGGTGAACAGCCGCATGTGCGCGGCGCCTTCCAGCAGGTGCCCGCGCAGCCAGGCATCCTGCGGCATGCCGCTGGTGATGGTCTGCATCAGCCACAGGCCCACGGGTTCCACCTGTACCCACAGGAACCAGATGATGAACCCGCCCAGCACAGCGCCCAGATTGTTGCCTGATCCGCCGACGATCACCATCACCCAGACCAGAAAGGTAAAGCGCAGCGGCTGATAGGTTGTGGGCACAAGCTGACCGTCCAGCGTGGTCATCATCGCGCCCGCGATGCCGCAGATGGCCGACCCCAGCACGAAGATCTGCAGGTGCCGCGCGGTCACGTCCTTGCCCATCGCCTCGGCCGCGACCTCGTTGTCGCGGATGGCGCGCATCATCCGGCCCCACGGGCTGTGCAGCGCGCGCTGCGCCAGGATCAGCAGGATAACCAGCACCACCGCAAACATCGCCGCATAGCCAAGTTTGACGTAGAGGGTCGAGGCGGTCACCACGTCGATGCCCAGACTTGTGGCCCGTTCGACAAAGGCCGGATCGGTCTGCAGGTCGATCTCACGCGGGACGGGGCGGGGCAGGCCGTTGACGTTCTTGACGCCGCGGGTCAGCCATTCCTCGTTCTTGAGAACGGCGATAACGATTTCCGCGATTCCCAACGTGGCGATCGCCAGATAGTCGCTGCGCAGCCCAAGGGCGGTCTTGCCTATGATCCATGCCGCCCCGGCAGCCAGCAGCCCGCCCACCGGCCAGGCCAGCAGCACCGGCAGGCCCAGCCCGCCCAGGTATCCCGTGGCGGCTGCATCTATGCTTTCGATGGCCTGCGTGCCGCCGTCAAACACCCATCGGAACAGGAAAAACCCGCCCACCAGAACCACCAGCGTTGCCAGCGCCCGGTATCGGCCCGGTGCCATCGCGCGCCGCATCAGGATCGTGCCCACGATGGTCGCCGCCCCCAGCGCCAGCCCCAGCAGCACGCGGACCCCACCGGCGGCCCAGGCCTCGGTCGTGGGCGGCATCGAGATGATCACGGTGGCCAGACCCCCAAGCGCCACGAACCCCATGACACCGACGTTGAACAGCCCCGCAAAACCCCATTGCAGGTTCACCCCCAGCGCCATGACCGCGCTGATCAGTCCGAAGTTCAGGATCAGCAGCGCCGAGTTCCAGCTTTGCACCACGCCCGTGCCGATAATCAGCACGGCGACAAGGATGAACAGCGCAGTGGCTCTGACCGTATCGCTCATACCGACTTCCCCTTGAACAGACCTGTGGGTTTGAACAGCAGCACGATCAGCAGGATCGCGAAGCTGACGGCAAATTTGTAATCCGTGCTCAGCAGTTGCACGAGTCCCGAAGGCGCCATCGAGTCAGGCAGCGCATAGGTCAGGACCTTTTTCCACGCGTAGGTGACGAAGACTTCGGAAAAGGCGATCACGAACCCGCCTGCGATGGCGCCCACCGGGCTGCCCAGCCCGCCGACGATGGCGGCGGCAAAGATCGGCAGCAGAAGCTGGAAATAGGTGAAGGCCTTGAACGACTTGTCCAGACCGTAAAGCACGCCCGCGACGGTCGCCAGCGTCGCCACGATCAGCCAGGTCACCATCACCACGCGTTCGGGGTTGATGCCCGACAGCAGCGCCAGATCCTCGTTGTCGGAATAGGCGCGCATGGATTTGCCGGTGCGGGTGCGGTTCAGGAACCAGAACAGGATCGCAACCACGATCACGGCGGTGATCACCGTGATGCCCTGTGTTGTCCGGATCGCCAACCCCTCGGCCAGCCCTGTCATCTCGCGGAACTGGGGCACGGTGATGATGAACCTCTCGCCATCGGCAAAACGGTAGTCATCCGGCCCGATGATGAACCGCACCAGCCCGTTGAAGATGAACATCACCCCAAGGCTGGCCATCACCAGGATGATCGGCTTGGCCTTCACCTCGCGGTAGAATTTGTAGACTGTGCGATCCGTGGCCAGCACCGCCAGCATGCAGACGCCTATTCCCACGGGCAGGGCCAGAAGGGCGGTGGGCAGCGGCCCGAAACTGACGCCGGCCGATTGCAGCACCCAGGTGAACAGGATCGTCGCCATGGTGCCAAAGGCCATGGTATCGCCATGGGCAAAGTTGGAAAACCGCAGGATGCCGTAGATCAGCGTGACGCCCAAGGCCCCCAGCGCCAGCTGCGCGCCATAGGCGATGGCGGGGATCAGCACGAAATTCGACAGCGTCACGATTGCGTTCAGCAGATCCATGCCTCAGCCCCCCAGGAACGATTTGCGCACTTCGGGATCGGCCAGCAACTGCTGACCCGTCCCGGTAAAGGCATTGGCCCCCTGCACCAGAACATAGCCCTTGTCGGCAATCTCCAGCGCCTGGCGGGCGTTCTGTTCGACCATCAGGATCGGCAGGCCGGTGCGGCTGACCTCGATGATGCGGTCGAACAATTCGTCCATCACGATGGGGCTGACCCCGGCGGTGGGTTCGTCCAGCATCAGCACCTTGGGCTTGGTCATCAGGGCGCGGCCCACGGCGACCTGCTGGCGCTGCCCGCCCGACAGCTCGCCTGCGGGCTGCCGCCGCTTGTCGCGCAGGATCGGGAACAGGTCATACACCTGCTCCATCGTGGTGCGGATGTCGTCCTCGCGGATGAAGGCCCCCATTTCCAGGTTCTCCGCAACCGTCAGCGAGGTGAATATGTTGTTGTTCTGCGGCACGAAACCCATGCCCTTCTTCACCCGGTCCTGCGGGTTGAGCGCGGTGATATCCTCGCCATCCAGCAGAACGCGGCCCTTGCGCACGTCCAGCATCCCGAACACGGCCTTCATCGCGGTCGATTTGCCCGCACCGTTCGGCCCGACGATCACCGCGATCTCGCCCGCGTTCACCGCGATGGTGCACTCATGCAGGATGTCGGGTCCCTTGCCATAGCCGCCGGTCATCGCCTCGCCGATCAGAAACGGGGTCTCGCCCTCGACCGGCAGGGCCGATCCACCCTTGCGATAGGGGATCTCACCCACGCCATGCGCCTTGGTGATCGAACGGTCTCGGCCGCCGCGGGTGTCCTGATACGGGTTGTCGCCCATCACATGTCCCTGCCTTCATCTTGCCGGATAAACTCCGGGGGTTTGGGGGCCGCGCCCCCAACGTACCAAATCTGTGTGCCGCAGGCACGCGATCGGATCACGCCACCGGTCACGCGCCGGTGGTCTCAAGCTGATCCTTGTTCTTCAGGCCGGTGCCCAGATAGGCCTCGATCACCTGTTCGTTGGCCTTGATCTCGTCCAGCGACCCCTCGGCCAGCACCTTGCCCTCGGCCATGCAGATGACCGGGTCGCAGATCTTGCCGATGAAATCCATGTCATGTTCGATCACGACAAAGGTGTAGTTGCGCTCGCGGTTCAGTTTCAGGATCGCATCGCCGATAGTGTTCAGCAGGGTGCGGTTCACGCCCGCGCCCACCTCGTCCAGAAACACGATCTTGGCATCGACCATCATGGTGCGGCCAAGCTCGAGCAGTTTCTTCTGCCCGCCTGAAACCTGCCCGGCCTTTTCATCGGCCAGATGTTCGATGGTCAGGAATTCCAGCACCTCGTCGGCCTTGGCGCGCAGCGCGCGTTCCTCCTCGGCGATGCGCTTGCGGCTGAACCAGGTGTCCCACAGCCGCTCGCCTGCCTGACCGCCGGGCACCATCATCAGGTTCTCGCGACATGACATCGAGTGGAACTCGTGCGCGATCTGGAAGGTGCGCAGCAACCCCTTGTGGAACAATTCATGCGGGGGCAGGCCGGTGATATCCTCGCCCTGCATCGTCACCCGCCCCGAGGTGGGGGGCAGCACGCCGGCAATGACGTTGAACAGCGTGGTCTTGCCCGCACCGTTGGGGCCGATCAGCCCGGTGATCGTGCCCGCGCCGATGTTCAGCGAGGCGCCGTCAACGGCGTGAAAGCCGCCGAAATGCTTGTGGACGTCCTCGACGACGATCATCTGATCCATGGTATCCCCGTTTTCTGGATGCGATCGCATACAGCAATGCCGCACCCCGGTCCAGCCGGGATGCGGCACATTACTTTGCGGAACGCTTACCGGTAGCCGACGGTGGCGAACTTGCCATCCTTGATCTCGACCACGCGGTAGCTGCCCGCGGCCTCGCCCGAGCCGATCAGCTCGATGCCGGTGGCGCCCACCAAATCGACCTCACCGCCATTGGCCAGGATTTCCAGAGCCTTGCCAAGCTCACCGGGCAGGATCGGCTCGCCGGGGGCGTTGGCCACGGCCATCACGCTGTCCTTGTAGACATTGGGATCGGTCGATCCCGACGCCTGCATCGCCAGCAGCATCAGGGCCACCGCGTCATAGCCTTCGGCGGTGTAGGGCGAGGCGGAATCGAACTTGTCCTTGCCCATTTCCTGAAAGATCGCCGTGCCTTCGCTGTCGCTGCCGGGCGCCTGACCTTTCGATCCTTCGATCTCGGTGCCGAACGCGTTGGACAGCGATTCACCGACCATGCCGTCGGGCAGGTGGAAGCGATCGAACGCGCCGGTATCCAGCGATGCACGGATGATGCCGGCACCGCCCTGGTCCAGATAGCCCGCGACCACCAGTACCTCGCCACCGGCCGAGGCCAGCGACCCGACTTCGGACGAGTAATCGGCCTTGCCATCCTCGTGCGAGGCCTGGATCGTCACCTCGCCGCCCTTTTCTTCGAAGGCGGCGGCAAACGCATCGGCCAGACCCTTGCCATAGTCGTTGTTGGTATAGGTCAGCGCCACCGAGGTCACGCCATCCTCGATCAGGATGTCGGCCATCACCTCGCCCTGACGGGCATCCGACGGGGCCGTGCGGAAGAACAGGCCGTTGTCATCGGCATTGCTGAGGGCCGGGCTGGTGGCCGAGGGCGAGATCATCACGATGCCGTTTGGCACGGCCACGTTGGCCAGGATCGCGCCGGTCACACCGGAACAGGTGCCGCCGATGATCCCCTTGACCCCGTCCGAGGTGATCGCGCGCTCGGCGGCGGCGGTGCCGGCCGAGGCGTCGATGCATGTGCTGTCACCGCGCACGGGCACGACGGTCATGCCGTCCATGAAATTGCCGCTGGCGTTCACTTCGTCGATCGCCATTTCCATCGCGGCGGCCATCGGCCCCACCAGCGATTCCGTCGGCCCGGTGAAGCCTTGCAGGATGCCGATCTTGACCTCTTCGGCGGCGGCACCGGATGCCATCAGCGCCATCGTGGCGGTCGCTGTCAGAAATTTCTTCATTGTCATACTCCCCTTGGTTGGCCGGTCATGGTGTCCATGCCCGGATAAATCGCAGCCTCCGCAGGATGTCCCCCGCAGCGGTTTGCCGTCTTGGTCAGGTCTTGTTGCGAACGGGTCCGACTCGGCGCGTGTCTGCACGCACCGGAACAAGCACATGACATCGGTGCGGCAGCACCGCCTGCGCAAGTGCGTTTTTGACTGCCCCGGTCAGCGTCGCCATTTTGCTGGCGATCTTCCGGATGCGGCCTGCGACAGGGTTTGCCCCGGTCGATATGTTCATTGTCGACTCCCGTTGGAACC
This sequence comes from Lacimonas salitolerans, assembly GCF_042677865.1. Classification (NCBI taxonomy): domain Bacteria; kingdom Pseudomonadati; phylum Pseudomonadota; class Alphaproteobacteria; order Rhodobacterales; family Paracoccaceae; genus Lacimonas; species Lacimonas salitolerans. Next base: position 42,344 of record NZ_JBHUDD010000152.1, read on the forward strand.
AGGTCCGGTTCGAAGCGTATTGCGCCGGAATTGAAAAGAAAAGAGTTTTCGGCAGGAACACGCCGCCCGGGCCTGCGCAGGGCCGATCGGGGGTTGTCCGGAGCGTTGGCAGAGCCATCATTCGCGGTTGATGCACCTGTTGACAGGAGACTCAGATGTTACGCGCCGCAGTTCTTGCCGCCACGTTTGCCCTTGGCCCCGGGCTGGCACAGCCGGTCACCGCCCAGACCCTGAACAGCAGCAGCGGCCCCATCGCGGTCGACCTGGTGGCCGACGGGTTTTCCGGTGCGTGGTCGCTGGGGTTCTTGCCGGATGGCGGCGTGCTGGTGACCGAAAAGGCCGGCGCGTTGTGGTATCTGCGCCAGGATGGCAGCCGCGATCAGGTGGGCGGTCTGCCCGGCGACATCGTGGAAATCGGGCAGGGTGGTCTGCTTGACGTGTTGATCCCGCGCGATTTCGCGCAATCGCGGCAGGTGTTCCTGTCGCATGCCACGCGGCAGGGGCGCGGGGCAGGCACCGGCATCAGCGCCGGGCGATTGTCGGATGACGGCACAAGGCTGGAGGATGTCCAGCGCCTGTTCGTGATGGCGCCGGGCAGCAGCGGGGGACGGCATTTCGGCGGACGGATGGTCGAGGGGCCCGAGGGGCACATATTCCTGACCATCGGCGATCGCGGCGACCGCCCGGCGGCGCAGGACGTCAGCAACCATATCGGCACCGTGATCCGCATCAACCGCGATGGCAGCGTGCCCGCCGACAATCCACTGGTCGGACGCGACGGCGCGCAGCCCGAAATCTGGTCCTGGGGCCATCGTAACCCGCAGGGTCTGACGCTGGATGCGCAGGGCCGGATCTGGACCAATGCCCACGGCGCGCGGGGCGGGGACGAGGTGAACCATGTCCGCAAGGGTCGCAACTATGGCTGGCCGGTGATCTCGTATGGCCGCCATTATTCCGGTGCCAAGATCGGCGAAGGCACGGCCAAGGAAGGGATGGAGCAGCCCGCGTTCTACTGGGATCCCTCCATCGCGCCTTCGGGGTTGGTGATCTATTCCGGCACGCTGTGGCCGGAATGGCGCGGCGATTTCCTGAACGGGTCGCTGAAATTCGATCTGATCAGCCGCCTGTCGGGCGATCCGCTGCAAGAGGTCGAACGGATCGAGGGCGACGCCACGTCGCGCGTGCGCGACCTGCGCGAGGCCCCGGACGGGTCGATCTGGATGATATCCGAAGGCAATGGCGCGATCTATCGCCTGACCCCCGGCGATTGATCGCGGATCAGATCGACAGCCGCGCACCCTGGCTGCCCCGTTCGCGGTAGGGTGTGGTGTTGTAATGCGCGCGGTAGCATTTCGAAAAATGCGACGGGCTGGCAAATCCGCAGGCCAGCGCCACGTTGATCACGCTCATATCCGTCTGCATCAGCAGGTTGCGGGCCTTGGACAGGCGCAGTTCCATGTAATACCGCTTGGGGCTGCGGTTCAGGTAGCGGCGGAACAGCCGTTCAAGCTGCCGTGTCGACATGCCGACGTCCTTGGCCAGCGATGACGGGCTGATCGGCTCTTCTATGTTCTGCTCCATCTTCTGGATCACCTGGCTCAGCTTGGGGTGGCGCACGCCGATGCGGGTGGGCACCGAAAGCCGCTGGGTGTCCTGATCGGTGCGGATCGAGGAATAGATCTGCTGATCCGCGACCAGGTTGGCGATCTCCTCGCCATGGTCATCGGCCACGATCTTGAGCATCAGGTCGATCGACGAGGTGCCGCCTGCGGTGGTCATCCGGTTGCCGTCGATCACGAAAACCGACTTGGTCAGGGTCACGTCCTCGAATTCTTCGGCGAAACTGTCCTGGTTTTCCCAATGGATCGTCGCGCGCTTGCCATCCAGCACCCCGGCCCGCGCCAGCGTGTAGGACGCGGTGCACAGCCCGCCAAGTTTCAGCCCCTTGCGCGCCTCGCGCCTGATCCAGCTGAGCAGACGCTTGGTCGTGGCGCTTTGCACATCCATCCCGCCGCAGATCAGCACAGTGTCGTCGCGCGTCAACTCGATCAGGTCGGCATCCAGCCTGAATTCGGTGCCGGCAGAACAGCGCGCCGTTTCACCACCCTCGCCGATCAGCACCCACTCATAGGCGGGCTGACCGATCATGCGGTTGGCAATGCGCAGACATTCCAGCGCCGAGGCAAAGCTGAGCAGGGTGAACCTGTCCAGCAATACGAAGACGAACCGCCTTGTCTTGACGGGCTGTGTCGGCACAGGTGTGGAAGGTGTCGTTTTTGTCATTTTGGGTCCGAAACGCGCTAATCCCCAAGCTTGAGCAGCTTTGACATTGCGGATCAAGGGGCTGGCGGCAAATCCGTGTCGCTTTGGGCAATTCTGTTATGGTCAGGCGGGCGTCGCTTTTGTATACCGACCTTCAAACCCAGATGTCGCACGGAGACCGGACATGAGCGAGTGGCAAAAGACCGATTGGCGCAAAAAGCCCAGGGTTCAGATGCCCGACTATGCGGATCAGGACAATCTGGCCAGTGTTGAAGGGCAGTTGGCGCAGTATCCGCCGCTGGTGTTCGCCGGCGAGGCGCGCAAGCTGAAAACCGCACTGGGGGCCGCTGCACGCGGCGAGGCGTTCCTGCTGCAGGGTGGCGATTGCGCCGAGGCGTTCGACCAGTTCAGCGCCAATGCGATCCGCGACACGTTCAAGGTGATGCTGCAGATGGCGATGGTGCTGACCTACGGGGCCAAGGTTCCGGTGGTCAAGGTGGGCCGCATGGCCGGGCAATTCGCCAAGCCGCGCAGCGCGCCGACCGAGGTCGTGGATGGCGTGGAACTGCCCAGCTATCGCGGCGACATCATCAACGAGTTGGCCTTTACCCCCGAGGGGCGCACCCCTGACCCCAGAAAGATGTTGCAGGCCTATACCCAGGCGGCGGCCACGCTGAACCTGCTGCGCGCCTTCTCGACCGGGGGCTATGCCGATATCCATCAGGTGCACCAGTGGACGCTTGGGTTCACCGAGGGCGAGAAGGCCGCGAAATACCGCGACATGGCCAACCGTATCAGCGACACGCTGGATTTCATGACGGCGGCGGGCATCACCAGCACCACCAACCACGCCATGACCACGGTGGATTTCTACACCAGCCACGAGGCGCTGCTGCTGGAGTACGAAGAGGCGCTGTGCCGTCTGGACACGACCAGTGGCAAATGGCTGGCCGGGTCGGGGCACATGGTCTGGATCGGGGATCGCACGCGCCAGCCCGATGGCGCGCATGTGGAGTTTGCCCGCGGCGTCCTGAACCCCATCGGGTTGAAATGCGGCCCGTCAATGACGGCCGAGGATCTGAAGGTGCTGCTGGCAAAGCTGAACTCCGGAAACGAGTCCGGCCGGCTGTCGCTGATCGCGCGGTTCGGCGCGGGCAAGGTGGCCGAGCATCTGCCGCGCCTGATCGACACCGTGCGCAGCGAAGGCGCCAATGTGGTCTGGGTCTGCGATCCGATGCATGGCAACACGATCAAATCGGCCAGCGGGTTCAAGACCCGGCCCTTTGATCTGGTGCTGCGCGAGGTGCAGGAGTTTTTTGCCGTGCACCGCGATCAGGGCACGATCCCCGGCGGCGTGCATTTCGAGATGACGGGGCAGGATGTGACCGAATGCACCGGCGGCGTGCGCGCGGTGACCGAGGAAGACCTGTCCGACCGCTATCACACGGCCTGCGATCCGCGCCTGAACGCCAGTCAGGCCCTGGAACTGGCCTTTCTGGTGGCCGAGGAACTGTCGTCACTGCGCGATGCGCGGGCCGTGGCTGCGGGCTGATCCGGGTATCGGCAAGCGTGGCAAAAAAAGGCGCTTTTCAGCGCCCTTTTTCTTGAGCCGGATTTCCGGATCAGTCTGATTTCACCAGCCGCAGATGCGGTGTGAAAACCTTTGGTGGGTCGGCCATGCCGGGGGCGGGCTGTGTCACGCGACGCGCGGCCAGCGGGGCGGTTGTGGTGTCGGTGATTCCAAACCGCCGCGGAGCGCGGCCGATCACGCCGTCGCTGATCAGGCATCCCAGGGCGCGGCTGATTTCATTCCCGTCGCCGCGCAGCGGCAGCAGCAGCAGGCGCGCGGTCAGATCGGGCTGGCCGATGGCCCCCGGGCTGCGCAGGGTCAGCCGGCAGATGGCGGTGCGATCGAAAAGCGCGCGCAGGGTGTCGCCAAAGGCCGCCCGTGCCTCGGGCGCGATCAGTGATGACACGGGCATGCCGCGCACCTCCATCCCCAGCAGGTCCGACAGGTGATGGCCGCCGACGCGAATCCGCGCCTCGGTCGGGGTGATGCGTTCGGCCACGAAGGCGTGTTCCAGCGCCGCCTCGATCCCGCGCGGGTCGATCTGGGCGCGGGCGGGCGGCTGGCCGTCGCGAAAGAGCGCGGTCCAATACGCCTCGACCTGGGCAAGGCGGGACCGGCCGGCCACGGGCGTGGCACTGGCCGCGAGCGTCAGGCGGGGTGTGAGCTGGTCTGTCATCTGTGCCTCTGCCTCTGCGACTGTGGTGCGCCGGTTTCGTTAATCTTGACTAAAGCTAGTCACCTGAATCTGAAGTTCCTGCCAGTGTTTTCTGGCAGAACCTTTTGACGGAGGCGAGGATTTCGTCGGCGGAC
>NZ_JBHUDD010000153.1:0-50580 GCF_042677865.1 Lacimonas salitolerans
ACCGTGACCCTGCCCGAGGGCACGGAAATGGTGATGCCCGGCGACAACCTGAAGTTCGAGGTCGAGCTGATCGCCCCGATCGCGATGGAAGACGGCCTGCGCTTCGCCATCCGCGAAGGCGGCCGCACCGTCGGCGCCGGCGTCGTGTCGAAGATCATCGCATAAGAAAAACCTCCGGGTTCGAAGAGGGCCGGCAGATGGTCTGCCGGTCCTCCTATCAACTCCAAGCCGCGAAAGGCTAAAACAATGCAAAGCCAGAACATTCGCATTCGGCTCAAGGCGTTCGATTACCGCGTACTGGATGCCAGCACGCAGGAAATCGTGAACACCGCCAAGCGGACCGGCGCACAGGTGCGCGGGCCCATTCCGCTGCCGAACAAGATCGAGAAATTCACGGTTCTCCGTGGTCCGCACATCGACAAGAAGTCGCGCGACCAGTTCGAGATCCGCACGCACAAGCGCCTTCTCGACATCGTTGATCCGACACCGCAGACGGTGGACGCGCTGATGAAGCTCGACCTCGCCGCCGGCGTTGATGTCGAAATCAAGCTGCAGTCGTAAGGGGGGCGGAGAACATGTTGCGCTCTGGTATTATCGCAAAGAAGGTCGGGATGACCCGTATCTTCCAAGAAGATGGCAAGCAGGTGCCCGTGACCGTGCTGCAGCTGGACAAGCTGCAGGTGATCGCGCAGCGCACCGCTGAAAAGGATGGCTACAGCGCCGTTCAGTTGGGTGCCGGCACGGCCAAGGCCAAGCGGACCACGCAGCCGATGCGTGGCCATTTCGCCGCCGCCAATGTCGAGCCCAAGCGGAAGCTGGCCGAGTTCCGGGTCGATCCCGAGAACCTGATCAACGTGGGCGAGGAAATCACCGCCAACCACTACTTTGAAGGGCAGTTCGTCGACGTGACGGGCACCTCGATCGGTAAGGGTTTCGCCGGTGCCATGAAGCGGCACAACTTCGGCGGTCTGCGCGCCTCGCACGGCGTGTCGATCTCGCACCGTTCGCATGGTTCGACCGGCCAGTGTCAGGACCCCGGCAAGGTGTTCAAGGGCAAGAAGATGGCCGGCCACATGGGCGCCGCCCGCGTGACCACGCAGAACCTGCAGGTCATCCGGACCGACGCCGACCGTGGGCTGATCATGGTGCGTGGCGCCGTTCCCGGCTCCAAGGGCGGTTGGGTGACGATCAAGGACGCGGTGAAAAAGCCGTTCCCGGAAAACGCCATCCTGCCCGCCGCGCTGCGCTCGGCTGCGGAAGAGGCTGCAAAAGCCGCTGAAGAAGCCGCTGCTCAGGCCGAAGCCGAAGCCAAGGCCGCCGAAGAGGCACGCCTGGCCGAGGAAGCCGCCCAGCAGGAAGAAGCTCTGAAAGAAGCCGAGGCTGACATTCAGGCCGAGAAGAAGGAAGGCGACGAATGAAACTCGACGTGATCAAACTGGACGGCGAGACTGCCGGCTCCGTGGATCTGTCCGACGACCTGTTCGGACTCGAGCCGCGCGCCGACATTCTGCACCGCGTCGTCCGCTGGCAGCGCAACAATGCGATGGCCGGCACGCACAAGGTCAAGACCCGGTCGGAAACCAGCTATTCCACCAAGAAGATCTATCGCCAGAAGGGCACCGGCGGCGCACGCCACGGTGACCGCAACGCGCCGATCTTCCGCAAGGGTGGTATCTACAAGGGTCCGACCCCGCGTGACCACGGGCACGACCTGCCCAAGAAGTTCCGCAAACTTGGCCTGCGCCACGCGCTGTCGGCCAAGGCCAAGGCGGGCGAACTGGTCGTGATCGAGTCGGCCGAAAGCGATGGCAAGACCGCAGCCCTGGCCAAGCAGGTGAAGAACCTGGGCTGGAAGCGCGCGCTGATCATCGACGGGGCCGCCGTGAACGAGGGCTTTGCCCGCGCCGCGCGCAATATCGAAGGTCTGGATGTCCTGCCGTCGATGGGCGCAAACGTTTATGAAATCCTCAAGCGGGACACGCTGGTTCTGACCAAGGCGGGTGTCGAAGCACTGGAGGCTCGTCTGAAATGAGCGCGAAGGCAGAACATTACGATGTGATCCGCAAGCCGATCATCACCGAGAAAACCACCATGGCGTCGGAAAACGGCGCGGTGGTGTTCGAAGTGGCGATCGACGCGGCGAAACCGCAGATCAAGGAAGCGGTCGAGACGCTGTTCGGGGTCAAGGTGAAGGCGGTCAACACCACCATCACCAAGGGCAAGGTCAAGCGCTTCCGCGGCCAGTTGGGCCGCCGGAAAGACGTGAAAAAGGCCTATGTCACCCTGGAAGAGGGCAACACGATCGACGTGACCACCGGTTTGTGATCGTGGCGGGGTGAACCCGCCTTTTGGACAATGACAGGCCCCTGCCGCAAGGCGGGGGCTTTTCGGTCAGTGTAGGGTGGGTGCCAACCCACCCCTGCAAACCGCAAAAGCCGCCTCTATCCGGTCAGACGCGCAACGCCGCCCCTTTATCGCCTTCATGGCTTGACCCTCGGGGCGCTCTCTACTAACAGAACACATCCGCAAGGCCCCGGATTCGTCCGGGGCTTTGTCATTGTTCGCAAGAACACACGAACCGGGCACCTGCGGGGGCCTATACCATCGGCCACCTACGGGGGGCTATCACATAGGCAGGGCAACCTGCCGTTTGCTAACGGAAGACAGAAAGCATGGCACTCAAGTCGTACAAGCCGACGACGCCGGGCCAGCGTGGGCTGGTGCTGATCGACCGTTCGGAGCTGTTCAAGGGACGTCCCGTCAAGGCCCTCACCGAGGGTCTGACGAAATCGGGCGGTCGCAACAACACCGGGCGGATCACCTCGCGTCGTCGCGGGGGTGGGGCAAAACGCCTCTACCGGATCGTCGATTTCAAGCGTAACAAATATGATGTCGCGGCCACCGTCGAACGGATCGAATATGACCCGAACCGGACCGCCTTCATTGCACTGATCAAATACGAAGATGGCGAGCAGACCTATATCCTGGCTCCGCAGCGTCTGGCTGTGGGTGACAAGGTTCTGGCCGGCACCAAGGTGGACATCAAGCCGGGCAACGCGATGCCCTTCAGCGGCATGCCCATCGGTACCATTGTCCACAACATCGAGATGAAGCCCGGCAAGGGCGGCCAGATCGCGCGCGCCGCTGGTACCTATGCCCAGTTCGTCGGCCGCGATGGCGGCTACGCCCAGATCCGCCTGTCCTCGGGCGAGCTGCGTCTGGTGCGTCAGGAATGCATGGCCACCGTCGGTGCCGTGTCGAACCCCGACAACAGCAACCAGAACTACGGCAAGGCCGGCCGCATGCGCCACAAGGGCATCCGCCCGTCCGTGCGCGGCGTGGTCATGAACCCGATCGACCACCCCCATGGTGGTGGTGAAGGCCGGACCTCGGGTGGTCGCCACCCGGTCACGCCCTGGGGCAAGCCGACAAAGGGTGCCCGCACCCGGAACAAGAACAAAGCGTCGCAAAAGCTGATCGTCCGCTCGCGTCACGCCAGAAAGAAAGGGCGCTAAGATATGTCTCGCTCTGTATGGAAAGGCCCCTTTGTCGACGCTTACGTGCTGAAGAAAGCCGAAGCATCGCGCGAGTCGGGGCGCAACGAAGTCATCAAGATCTGGTCGCGCCGCTCGACGATCCTGCCACAGTTCGTGGGATTGACCTTTGGCGTCTACAACGGCCACAAGCACGTTCCGGTGAACGTATCCGAAGACATGATCGGCCAGAAGTTCGGTGAGTATTCGCCGACGCGGACCTACTATGGTCACGCGGCTGATAAAAAAGCGAAGCGGAAGTAAGTCATGGGCAAGGCAAAAAATCCCCGCCGCGTGGCAGACAACGAAGCAATGGCCAAAGTCCGGATGCTTCGCACCAGCCCGCAGAAACTGAACCTCGTCGCTGCGATGATCCGCGGCAAGAAGGTAGAGCGCGCATTGACCGATCTGACCTTCTCGAAAAAGCGGATCGCCGCGGATGTGAAGAAATGTCTTCAGTCCGCCATCGCCAACGCCGAGAACAACCACAACCTGGACGTTGATGAACTGGTCGTGTCCGAGGCCTATGTCGGCAAGAACCTGACGCTCAAGCGCGGTCGCCCGCGCGCCCGTGGCCGGTTCGGCCGCATCATCAAGCCGTTCTCGGAACTCACCATCACGGTGCGTCAAGTTGAGGAGCAAGCCTAATGGGTCAGAAAGTCAATCCGATCGGCATGCGTCTTCAGGTCAATCGCACCTGGGACAGCCGCTGGTACGCAGACAGCAAGGATTTCGGCAACCTGTTGCTGGAAGACGTAAAGATGCGTGCCTTCATCGCGGAAGAGTGCAAGCAGGCCGGCATTTCGCGGGTGATCATCGAACGTCCGCACAAGAAGTGCCGCGTGACCATTCACACCGCGCGTCCGGGCGTGATCATCGGCAAGAAAGGCGCAGACATCGAAACCCTGCGCAAGAAGCTGTCGACCATGACCGCAAGCGAACTGCACCTGAACATCGTCGAGGTGCGCAAGCCCGAGCTCGATGCGGCCCTGGTCGCCGAAAGCATCGCGCAGCAGCTTGAGCGCCGTGTCAGCTTTCGTCGTGCGATGAAGCGGTCTGTTCAGAACGCAATGCGCATGGGGTCGCTGGGTATCCGGGTGAACGTCGCGGGCCGTCTTGGCGGTGCCGAGATCGCACGGACCGAGTGGTATCGCGAAGGCCGTGTGCCGCTGCACACGCTGCGCGCCGACATCGATTACGCGCTGGCCGAGGCCATGACGCCCTATGGTATCATCGGGATCAAGGTCTGGATCTTCAAAGGCGAGATCATGGAGCACGACCCCGCTGCTCGTGATCGCCGTCAGCAGGAACTCCAGGATGGTCCAGCGCCCCGTGGCGCCGGCGGCCGCCGGTAAGGAGACAGGACAATGCTTCAACCAAAGCGTACAAAATTCCGCAAGATGTTCAAAGGCCGGATCAAGGGCGAGGCCAAGGGCGGCTTTGATCTGAACTTTGGCACCTACGGTCTCAAGGCCACCCAGCCCGAGCGGATCACCGCGCGTCAGATCGAGGCTGCACGCCGCGCGATGACACGCCACATGAAACGTCAGGGCCGCGTCTGGATCCGGATCTTCCCGGATACGCCCGTGACGTCCAAACCCACCGAAGTTCGGATGGGTAAGGGCAAGGGGTCGGTCGATTACTGGGCCTGCAAGGTCAAGCCCGGTCGCGTCATGTTCGAGATCGACGGCGTCAGCGAAGACATCGCCCGCGAGGCCCTGCGCCTGGCCGCGATGAAGCTGCCGATCAAGACCCGGCTCGTGATCCGCGAAGACTGGTAATCGGTGGGTTCGCACCCACCCTACGCACAAGAAACCCCCGGTGTGACAGCACCGGGGGTTTTTCGTTTCACGGATGATGGCGGGGGTAGGGTGGGTGACAACCCACCGCTCACTCCCACTTGTAATTGAAGCTGACGCTGACCCGCTCGTCCTCGGCCTGGTTCATCGGCACCTCGTGGCGCAGCCAGCTTTCCCACAGCAGCACGTCGCCCATCTCGGGTTTGACATAGATGAACTGCTGCAACTCGCGCCGTGCCTCCTTGATCCGGGTGGGGGCGGCCATCATGCGAGCTGAACGCGGGTCTTCCAGCTTCAGGGCCGAGGCACCCTTGGGCATCTGCACATAGGTGGTGCCGGAAATCACCGAATGGGGGTGGATGTGGCTGGCGTGCATCCCGCCCTCGGGCAGGATGTTGATCCACAGATCCTCCAGCACCAGCTTTCCTTCGCCCAGATCGAACTCCAGATCCTGCGCAAAGGCGGCCACATGGGCATCAAGGGCGGCCACCAGATCGGCAAAGATCGGAAAACGCCAGGGCAGGTCGGTCAGCGAGGCATAGGAGGTATAGCCGGGGTAGCCGTTGGCCGCGCACCAGTCCTGCCCGGCCTCGTCATCCTCGGCGATGGAATAGCATGATGCCGCCAGCTCATCGGCGTCGATGGTGCTGCCAAGCTGTGCGCGGTAAAGACGGGTGACGAAAAGGGATTCGATATGTGCCATGCCCCGCGTCATATCCCAGCCCGCGGTTCAGGGCGAGAGGGCAAAAACGGCACGATCGGCGGTGGAAACCGCGCCGATCCGCCAAAACGCCGCGGAAATGCGGCTTTGGGGTTGCCAGCAGCAGGGCAGGGGTGTAATGCCCAGCCTTCATCAGACCTCCACCGGAATCGGGGTTACCCAAGGGGGCCCTCCGGTGATGTTGAGAAAGGATATGGCGATGGACGCCAACGAACTGCGTGACAAGACGCCCGATCAGCTCCGTGACGAGCTGGTGAACCTGAAAAAAGAATCGTTCAACCTGCGCTTTCAGCAGGCAACCGGGTCGATGGAAAACACCGCCCGGATGCGTCAGGTGCGCCGCAACATCGCGCGCGTGAAGACGATTCTGACCCAAAAAGCCCAAGCGGCCGCACAGTAAGGAGCCTGACAGATGCCCAAACGTATTCTCACAGGCACCGTGACCTCGAACCAGAACGCCCAGACCGTGACGGTTTCGGTCGAGCGCCGCTTTACCCACCCCGTTCTCAAGAAGACCGTGCGCAAGTCGAAGAAATATCGCGCGCATGACGAGAACAACCAGTTCAACGTCGGTGACATTGTCCGCATTCAGGAATGTGCACCGAAGTCGAAAACCAAACGTTGGGAGGTTGTGACAGCCTGAACGCGCGGCCTTCGGGCCGTGCATGGGTTTGAAACAGTCCTTTCCGCGTCAACGAAACCCTGGGGATATGGCAATGAGGCCCCCCAAAGGTCGGGAGACACCCAATGATCCAGATGCAGACCAATCTGGATGTCGCTGACAACTCCGGCGCTCGCCGGGTGCAGTGCATCAAGGTTCTGGGCGGTTCGCACCGCCGCTATGCGTCGGTTGGTGACATCATCGTCGTTTCGGTGAAAGAAGCCATTCCGCGCGGCCGTGTGAAAAAGGGCGACGTGCGCAAAGCCGTCGTCGTTCGCACCGCCAAGGAGGTCCGTCGCGAAGACGGCACCGCCATCCGTTTTGACCGCAACGCCGCGGTGATCCTGAACAACAACAACGAGCCTGTGGGTACGCGTATCTTCGGCCCGGTGGTGCGCGAACTGCGCGCCAAGAGCTTCATGAAGATCATCTCGCTCGCTCCGGAGGTGCTGTGACATGGCAGCCAAACTGAAAAAGGGCGACAAGGTCGTCGTTCTCACCGGCAAGGACAAGGGCAAGCAGGGCACCATCGCCAGCGTTGACCCGAAATCCGGCAAGGCCGTCGTGGACGGTGTGAACATGGCGATCCGCCACACCCGTCAAAGCCAGACCAGCCAGGGCGGCCGCATTCCAAAGGCGATGCCGATCCAACTGTCGAACCTGGCGATGCTGGACAAGAACGGCAAACCCACCCGCGTCGGTTTCAAGATCGAAGGCGACAAGAAGGTGCGTATTGCCAAGACCACGGGGGATGCGATCGATGCTTGATACCGCCACCTACACCCCGCGCCTGCGCGCGCTGTATCGCGAGACGATCCGCCCCGCGATGAAGGAAGAGTTCGGCTACAAGAACGACATGCAGATCCCGCGTCTGGACAAGATCGTTCTGAACATCGGCTGCGGTGCCGAAGCCGTGCGCGACAGCAAGAAGGCCAAATCGGCCCAGGAAGACCTGTCGACCATCGCCGGCCAGAAGGCCGTGGTGACCATGGCCAAGAACTCGATCGCCGGTTTCCGCGTTCGGGAAGGCATGCCGCTGGGCGCCAAGGTGACCCTGCGGGGCGACCGGATGTACGAATTCCTGGATCGCCTGATCACCATCGCGATGCCGCGTATCCGCGACTTTCGCGGCGTTTCCGGCAAATCCTTCGACGGGCGTGGCAACTATGCCATGGGCCTGAAGGAACATATCGTCTTCCCCGAGATCAACTTCGACAAGATCGACGAATCCTGGGGCATGGACATCGTGATTGCCACCAACGCCGCGACCGATGCGGAAGCGAAGGCGCTGTTGAAGCATTTCAACATGCCCTTCAACAGCTAATCGCGGAGAGGAAAAGAGACATGGCTAAAAAAGCAATGATCGAACGCGAAAAGAAGCGTCAGCGCCTCGTCGCGCAGTATGCAACCCGGCGCGCCGCGTTGAAGACCATCATCAAGGACGAGAGCAAGCCGATGGAAGAGCGTTTTCGCGCTTCCCTCAAGCTGGCCGAGCTGCCGCGTAACAGCTCTGCCACCCGTCTGCACAACCGCTGCCAGCTGACCGGGCGGCCCCATGCTTACTATCGTAAGCTCAAGGTCAGCCGGATCATGCTGCGGGAACTTGGCTCGAATGGCCAGATCCCCGGCATGGTGAAGTCGAGCTGGTAAGGGAGAGAGTGATATGAACGATCCTATCGGCGATATGCTCACCCGTATCCGCAACGCGCAGATGCGCGGCAAGTCCATGGTGTCCACGCCCGCATCCAAACTGCGTGCCTGGGTTCTGGACGTGCTGGCGGACGAAGGCTACATCCGCGGCTATGAGAAAGGCACGGATGCCAACGGCCATCCGACCTTGGAAATCAGCCTCAAATATTTCGACGGCACCCCCGTCATTCGCGAAGTCAAGCGGGTCTCCAAGCCCGGGCGCCGCGTGTACATGGGTGTCAAGGAAATCCCGCAGGTCCGTCAGGGCCTGGGCGTTTCGATTGTCAGCACGCCCAAGGGCGTGATGTCGGATGCAAATGCGCGCGCAGCCAATGTCGGCGGCGAAGTGCTTTGCACGGTGTTCTAAGGAGGAGCGAATGTCTCGTATTGGGAAAAAGCCGGTCGAGCTGCCCTCGGGTGTCTCCGCGAACCTGTCCGGCCAGACGATCGAAGTGAAGGGCCCCAAGGCCACACACAGCTTCACAGCCACCGATGACGTAACCATCGCCATCGAGGACAATGTCGTGACGGTCACGCCGCGCGGCAAATCCAAGCGCGCGCGCCAGCAGTGGGGCATGAGCCGCACGGTTGTCGCCAACATGGTCAAGGGCGTCACCGAAGGTTTCAAGAAAGAGCTTGAGATCGTCGGCGTCGGCTACCGTGCACAGATGCAGGGCAATATCCTTAAACTGGCGCTTGGCTACAGCCATGACGTGGATTTCGAAGTGCCCAAGGGGGTCACCGTGACCTGCCCCAAGCAGACCGAAATCGTGGTCGAGGGCGATGACGCACAACTCGTCGGTCAGGTCGCGGCAAACATCCGCGAATGGCGCAGCCCCGAACCCTACAAGGGCAAGGGCATCCGCTATAAGGGCGAGTTCATCTTCCGCAAGGAAGGCAAGAAGAAATAAGGACGCGACAGATGGCAAACAGCAAACGAATCCTGTTCCAGAAGCGCCGCCTGCGCGTCCGGAACAAACTGCGGAAGGTGAATGCGGGACGCATCCGCCTGTCCGTGCATCGCAGCAACAAGAACATCAGCGTCCAGCTGATCGACGACGTGCAGGGCCGCACTCTGGCCGCCGCATCGTCGCTCGAAAAGGACCTGGGCGTGCTGGGCAAGAACAACGTCGAGGCGGCCGCCAAGGTCGGCACGGCGATTGCCGAGCGTGCCAAGAAGGCGGGTGTCGAAGAGTGCTATTTCGACCGTGGCGGCTTTCTCTTTCACGGAAAGGTCAAGGCTCTCGCCGAAGCCGCCCGTGAAGGCGGACTGAAGTTCTAAGGAGACGATAGATATGGCAAGAGATGACAACCGCCGTGACCGTCGCGACCGCGACGAAAAACCGGAGTTCTCCGATCGTCTCGTAGCGATCAACCGGGTGTCCAAGACCGTGAAGGGGGGCAAACGCTTTGGCTTTGCCGCGCTCGTGGTCGTGGGCGATCAGAAGGGCCGCGTGGGCTTTGGCAAGGGCAAGGCGAAAGAAGTGCCCGAAGCCATCCGCAAGGCGACCGAGCAGGCCAAGCGCCAGATGATGCGGGTGCCGCTGCGCGAAGGCCGCACGCTGCACCACGACATCGAAGGGCGTCACGGGGCCGGCAAGGTGGTGATGCGCACGGCACCGCAGGGTACCGGGATCATCGCAGGTGGCCCGATGCGTGCCGTGTTCGAGATGCTGGGCATCCAGGACGTGGTGGCAAAGTCGATCGGCTCGCAGAACCCCTACAACATGATCCGCGCCACTCTGGACGGTCTGCAAAAGGGCATGTCGCCCCGCTCGGTCGCGCAGCGTCGCGGCAAGAAGGTCGCCGACATCCTGCCCAAGCGTGAAGATACGCCGCAGGAAAGCGGCCAAGTGGCTGAGGAGGCTTGAGAAACATGGCCAAGACCATCGTTGTCAAACAGGTTGGATCACCGATCCGCCGCCCCGCCAGCCAGCGCGCCACGCTTGTGGGCCTGGGCCTGAACAAGATGCACCGCACCCGCGAGCTGGAGGATACCCCCTCCGTGCGCGGTATGGTGGACAGCATCCCGCACCTGGTGCAGATCATCGAAGAGCGCGACTGAGCCTTCGGTACGGTGGGTTGTCACCCACCCTACGGAATGAGATGATGCCCCTGTCCGTTATGGCCGGGGCATTTTCGTGTCTTGGTCGGGGTGGGGCGAGGCAAGTACCACAAGGCTTGCATTGCGCCTGCCTCGCGTCTATAAGGCCCGGGTGGCCATCCGCGCCACGGAATCATAATCAAGAAACGCCGCGTCTGACCAAATCCGCTTCGGGGTCAGTTCCGGCTAAGGAGAAGCGACATGAAACTGCATGAACTGCACGACAACGAAGGCGCAACCAAGAAACGGATGCGCGTCGGCCGTGGCCCGGGCTCGGGCAAGGGCAAGATGGGTGGCCGTGGTATCAAGGGCCAGAAGGCGCGCTCGGGCGTGGCCATCAAGGGCTACGAGGGCGGCCAGATGCCGCTGTACCAGCGTCTGCCCAAGCGTGGCTTCAACAAGCCCAACCGCAAGAAATTCGCCGTCATCAACCTGGGCCTGATCCAGAAATTCGTCGAGGCCGGCAAGCTCGACGCCGCCAACATCACCGAGGATACCCTGATTTCGTCGGGTCTGGTGCGGCGCAAGCTGGACGGTATCCGCGTGCTGGCCAAGGGCGATATCTCGTCGGGTCTGACCATTTCGGTCACCGGCGCGTCCAAATCCGCGATCGACGCGGTGGCCAAGGCCGGTGGCACGCTGACCGTCACAACCGCGCAGGCCGCCGAATAACGGGTTGTGGGCGGCGTCCGCGCCGCTTACATACATCCCAGTTTTCCTGATGACGCCGCCTGACGCCGGAAAACGCGTCGGGCGGCGTTCGCGCTAGAGAGAGACCGCATGGTATCCGCAGCAGAACAGATGGCGGCGAACACAAGCTGGGCCGCCCTAGGCAAGGCCACAGACCTTCGCAACCGCATCCTCTTCACCCTTGGGCTATTGATCGTCTACCGGCTGGGCACGTTCATCCCGGTTCCGGGAATCGACGGGCTGGCCCTGCGGGAATTCATGGAAGGGGCGGCAGCCGGTCTGGGCGGCATCCTGTCGATGTTCACCGGCGGCGCGCTGGGGCGGATGGGCATTTTTGCCCTTGGCATCATGCCTTATATCTCGGCCTCGATCATCGTTCAGTTGCTGGGCTCGATGGTGCCCGCGATGGAGCAGATGAAGAAAGAGGGCGAACAGGGCCGCAAGAAGCTTAACCAGTATACCCGCTACGGCACGGTGTTTCTGGCCACGCTGCAGGCCTATGGCCTCGCCGTCAGTCTGGAAACTGGCGATCTTGTGACCGATCCGGGCCTGTTCTTCCGCGCCTCGACCGTGATCACGCTTGTGGGCGGCACGATGTTCCTGATGTGGCTGGGCGAGCAGATCACCGCGCGCGGCATCGGCAACGGCATCTCGCTGATCATCTTTGTCGGCATCATCGCCGAATTGCCCGCAGCACTGGCACAGTTCTTCAGCCAGGGCCGCTCGGGCGCGATCAGCCCGGCCGTGATCGTCGGCGTGATCGTGATGGTGATTGCGGTGATCGCCTTCGTGGTGTTCATGGAGCGCGCCCTGCGCAAGATCCACATCCAGTATCCGCGCCGCCAGGTGGGGATGAAGGTCTATGACGGCGGGTCCAGCAACCTGCCGGTCAAGGTCAACCCGTCAGGCGTGATCCCGGCGATCTTTGCCAGCTCGCTGCTGCTGCTGCCGACGACCGTGGCCACCTTCTCGGGCAATTCGACCAACCCGATCCTGGGCACCATCCTTGCCTATTTCGGCCCCGGCCAGCCGCTCTATCTGGCGTTCTTCACGATCATGATCGTGTTCTTTGCCTATTTCTACACCTTCAACGTGGCGTTCAAACCCGATGACGTGGCCGACAACCTGAAAAACCAGAACGGCTTCGTGCCCGGCATCCGCCCCGGCAAGAAGACCGCCGAGTATCTGGAATACGTGGTCAACCGGCTGCTGGTTCTGGGCTCGGGCTATCTTGCAGCTGTGTGTCTGCTTCCGGAAATCCTGCGCGATCAGCTGGCGATCCCGTTCTATTTCGGCGGCACCTCGGTTCTGATCGTCGTCTCGGTGACGATGGACACGATCCAGCAGGTGCAAAGCCATCTGCTTGCCCATCAGTATGAAGGGCTGATCGAGAAATCTCAGCTGCGCGGCAAGGGCAGCAAGAAGCGGAAAAAAGGGCCTGCACGCAGATGAACATTATCCTTCTCGGACCGCCGGGGGCCGGCAAGGGCACCCAGGCACGCATGCTGGTTGAAAACCGCAACATGATCCAGCTTTCGACCGGCGACATGCTGCGCGAGGCCAAGGACAGCGGATCGGACATGGGCAAGCTGGTGGCCGAGGTGATGGCCCGCGGCGATCTGGTGACGGACGAGATCGTCATCGGCCTGATCCGCGAAAAGCTGCAGGGCGACAAGAAGGGCGGTTTCATCTTCGACGGCTTCCCGCGCACCCTTGGACAGGCGGATGCGCTGGCGGGCCTTTTGGCCGAGACGGGCGACACGCTGGATGCCGTGATCGAGATGCAGGTCGATGACGAGGCTCTGGTCAGCCGCATCACCGCGCGCTCGACCTGCGGCAACTGCGGCGAGGTCTATAACGACAACACCAAGCCGATCCCGGCGGATGGCATCTGCACAAGCTGCGGCCAGAAGGCCGAGTTCAAGCGCCGCGCCGATGACAATGCCGAAAGCCTGAAAACCCGGCTGATGGAATATTACAAAAAGACCAGCCCGCTGATCGGCTACTATTATGCCAAGGGCGATCTGACATCCATCGAAGGCCTTGGCGAGATTGACGAGGTCAAGGCCGCCATCGACGCGGTGCTTGGCTAAGTGCCCAATCGGGGCTTGACGCCCCTGCGGATTGGCCCTAACCAGCCCTATCTTGCCCCTTTGCGGTGATTCCCGCGCGTGGTGCAAGGCCACCTCATGATCAGCGATGGCCCGCAGGCGATGCCTCGGGCCTTGTTGTGAAAAAAGGTTCTGGAACTACGGAACCGCAACGAAAGGAAAGATAACGTGGCACGTATTGCCGGCGTCAATATCCCGACCCACAAACGGGTCCCCATCGCCCTGACCTACATCACCGGTATCGGCCCCGCCTCGGCGCGGGCAATCTGCGAAGCGGTGAACATCGACCTGACCCGCCGAGTGAACGAACTGAGCGATGCCGAAGTGCTGGCCGTTCGCGAACATATCGACGCGAATTTCACCGTCGAAGGCGACCTGCGTCGCGAAACGCAGATGAACATCAAGCGTCTGATGGACCTGGGCTGCTATCGCGGTCTGCGCCATCGCCGCAACCTTCCCGTGCGCGGTCAGCGTACCCACACCAACGCACGCACGCGCAAGGGCCCCGCAAAGGCCATTGCCGGCAAGAAGAAATAAGGGAGGGCTGACAGAATGGCACGCGATACAAGACGCGCAGGCAAGAAGAAGGTCTCCAAGAACATCGCCGCAGGTGTGGCTCATGTGAATTCTTCTTTCAACAACACCAAGATCCTGATCTCGGACGTGCAGGGCAACGCGATCGCATGGTCGTCGGCCGGCACCATGGGCTTCAAGGGCTCGCGGAAATCGACTCCCTATGCCGCACAGCTTGCCGCCGAAGACGCAGGCAAGAAGGCGCAGGAGCATGGCATGAAGACCCTCGAGGTCGAGGTTCAGGGCCCAGGTTCGGGCCGTGAGTCCGCCCTGCGGGCGCTGGCTGCCGTCGGTTTCAACATCACGTCGATCCGTGACGTGACGCCGATTGCCCACAATGGCTGCCGCCCGCCCAAGCGTCGGCGCGTCTGATCCAGCAATTTATCGGCTGGGGCTGTGCAGCAGGCACGGCCCCAGTCCGTCATTTTAACCTCGGGCGTTTCGATCTTAAGGACATGGGATCGGGACAGGAATGGAGGGACGCATGATCCACAAGAATTGGGCCGAACTGATCAAGCCGACACAGCTTGATGTCAAGCCGGGCAATGACCCGACCCGTCAGGCCACCGTCATCGCGGAACCGCTGGAGCGCGGTTTCGGTTTGACTCTGGGCAACGCGCTGCGCCGCGTTCTTTTGTCGTCGCTGCAGGGTGCGGCCATCACCTCGGTGCAGATTGACAACGTGCTGCACGAGTTTTCCAGCGTCGCCGGTGTGCGGGAAGATGTGACAGACATCATTCTGAATCTCAAGGGTGTATCCCTGCGCATGGAAGTCGAGGGGCCAAAGCGCCTGTCGGTCAATGCCAAGGGCCCGGGCGTCGTCACCGCCGGCGATATCAGCGACAGCGCGGGTATCGAGGTGCTGAACAAGGACCATGTGATCTGCCACCTCGACGAGGGCGCGGATGTCTACATGGAACTGACGGTCAACACCGGCAAGGGCTATGTCGCCGCCGACAAGAACAAGCCCGAGGATGCGCCCATCGGCCTGATTCCGATCGACGCGATCTATTCCCCGGTCAAGAAGGTCAGCTATGACGTGCAGCCCACCCGCGAGGGCCAGGTGCTGGATTATGACAAGCTAACGCTCAAGCTGGAAACCGACGGCTCGGTCACGCCCGAGGATGCGGTGGCCTATGCTGCGCGCATCGTGCAGGACCAACTGTCGATCTTCGTCAACTTCGACGAACCCGAAAGCGCCACCCGTCAGGACGATGACGACGGGCTGGAATTCAACCCGCTGCTGCTGAAGAAAGTGGACGAGCTGGAGCTGTCGGTGCGCTCGGCCAACTGCCTCAAGAACGACAACATCGTCTATATCGGCGACCTGATCCAGAAGACCGAAGCCGAGATGCTGCGCACGCCGAACTTTGGCCGCAAGTCGCTCAACGAGATCAAGGAAGTCTTGTCGGGCATGGGTCTGCATCTGGGCATGGATGTCGAGGACTGGCCGCCCGACAACATCGAGGATCTCGCCAAGAAGTTCGAGGACTCCTTTTAAGACCGGTGGGTTTCATCCACCCTACGCCAGATCGTAGGGTGGGTGCCAACCCACCACCTGCGCTGCATATGGGCTGTGCATGATCTGTGCATCACATGTGTATCGCAAATCCGGGCATCCGCCCCAAGGAGAGCCGGTGACACGCATCGCTGGCCGGACAAAGCAAAACAGCCCGTAGAGGGCACATAAGGAGACTGACATGCGTCACGCAAAAGGCTATCGCCGCCTCAACCGCACCCACGAACACCGCAAGGCCCTGTGGGCCAACATGGCCGGGTCGCTGATCGAACACGAGCAGATCAAGACCACCCTGCCCAAGGCCAAGGAACTGCGCCCGATCGTCGAAAAGATGATCACGCTGGCCAAGCGCGGCGATCTGCACGCCCGCCGTCAGGCCTCGGCCCGTCTGAAGCAGGAGGCGCTGGTCGCCAAGCTGTTCGACGTTCTCGGCCCGCGCTACAAGGATCGTCAGGGCGGGTATATCCGCATCCTCAAGGCCGGTTTCCGGTATGGCGACATGGCGCCCATGGCGATCATCGAATTCGTTGACCGCGATCTGGATGCCAAGGGCGCGTCGGACCGCTCGCGTCTCGAAGCAGCAGAAGCTGACGAAGACTAAGCCTCTGGCATAGAATGGTATTCAGGCCCTGCCGCACGCGGTGGGGCCTTTTCTTTTGCGCCAGCCGTGTGTGTCGCGTCTTGCAATGAAACCCGCGCCCGGACATATCCATTGGCATGACAAAAGGAGGCCAAGATGCTGCGCAGCCTGCTGATCCTGCTGATCCTTGCCATCCCCGCCGCGGCCGACACCCCGCGCGTGCCGCAAAGCCAGACCGAAATTTCGCTGAGCTTTGCCCCGCTGGTCCGGCAGGCCACCCCGGCGGTGGTCAATATCTACGCCAAGCGCGTGGTCGAATCGCGCTCCAGCCCGTTTCGGAACGATCCGTTCTTTCGTGATTTCTTCCGCGATTTCGCGCCCAGTCGTCCGCGTGTGCAAAACAGCCTTGGCTCGGGTGTGATCCTGTCGGGTGACGGGCTGGTGGTGTCGAATTTCCACGTCGTGGGGCAGGCCACTGACATCCGCGTTGTGCTGTCGGACCGGCGCGAATACAGCGCGCAGGTGGTGCTGGGCGATCAGGAGGCCGATCTGGCCATCCTGCAACTGGACGACGCCACGGACCTGCCCAGCCTGCCCCTGCGCGACAGCGACAGCGTCGAGGTGGGCGAGCTGGTGCTGGCCATCGGCAATCCCTTTGGCGTGGGCCAGACCGTCAGCAGCGGCATCGTGTCGGGGCTGGCGCGGTCTGGCGGCGGGGGCGGCGGCAATGCGCGCGGCTATTTCATCCAGACCGATGCGGCGATCAACCCCGGCAACTCGGGCGGTGCGCTGATCGACGTGACCGGGCGGCTGATCGGGGTGAATACGGCGATCCTGACACGCTCGGGCGGGTCCAACGGTATCGGTTTCGCAATCCCTGCCAATCTGGTGGCCGAATTCGTGCGGCAGGCGCGCGACGGGGCCTCGCGCTTTGGTCTGCCCTGGCCGGGCATCGCGGGGCAGCCGGTCGAGGCGGATATCGCCGCCTCGCTGGGCCTTGGCCTGCCCGAGGGCATCGTGATTTCCGCCCTGCACCCGGCCAGCCCCTTTGCCGAGGCTGGATTTGAGCCGGGCGATATTGTTGCCGAAGTGGACGGCCAGCCGGTGAATTCGGCGCAGGAAATGCTGTTTCGCATGGCGGTCGCGGGTCTGGGCAATTCCGCGCAGGTGACGCGGCTGCGCGACGGGAAGGCGCAGACCGTCGCGGTGGCGATGATCGCCCCGCCCGACGATCCGCCGCGCGATCAGCGCCAGACCGGCGACCGCAGCGCCTTGCCCGGGCTGGTGCTGTCCAACCTGAACCCGGCGGTGATGGCGGAATACAGCCTGCCGATCAGCGCCAGCGGCGTGCTGGTGGACGACCCTGGCCCCTATGGCGGGCGTCTTGGGCTGCGCCCCGGCGACATCCTGCGCGGCATCAACGGTCAGCCGGTGGAGACCACCGCCGAGGCCGAGCGCGCCCTGATCGACGCCACCCGCGCGCTGGCGATCGACGCGCAGCGTGGCAACCAGCGCCTGACCCTGCGCGCAAGGCTGTGACATGAGCGACCTGTTCGATGACGTTCCGGCCCCGGATGGCCCCAAAGGCCCGCGCCCGCTGGCCGACCGGCTGCGCCCGTCGCGGCTGGCCGAGGTGATCGGACAGGATCAGGTTCTGGGGCCAGAAGGACCGCTAGGTGTCATGCTGGCCTCGGGCAGCCTGTCGTCGGTGATCTTCTGGGGGCCGCCGGGCGTGGGCAAGACAACAATCGCCCGGCTGCTGGCGGATGATACCGACATGCATTTCGTGCAGATCAGCGCGATCTTCACCGGCGTGCCCGACCTGAAAAAGGTGTTCGAGGCCGCGCGCCACCGCCATGCCAACGGGCAGGGCACGCTGCTGTTCGTCGATGAAATCCACCGGTTCAACAAGGCCCAGCAGGACGGGTTCCTGCCGCATATGGAGGATGGGACGATCCTGCTGGTGGGGGCGACCACGGAAAACCCCAGTTTCGAGCTGAACGCCGCGCTGCTGAGCCGCGCGCAGGTTCTGGTGCTGAAACGGCTGGAGCTGGCCGATCTGGAACTTCTGGCCCAACGGGCCGAGCGGGAACTGGGCCGCGCGCTGCCGCTGGACGGGCATGCGCGCGAGGCGCTGCTGGAAATGGCCGATGGCGACGGGCGCGCGGCGCTGAACCTGATCGAGCAGGTGGCCGCATGGAAGGTCGATGGCACGCTGGGCACCGATCAGTTGACCACCCGCCTGATGCGCCGCGCCGCGCAGTATGACAAATCGGGGGATGCACATTACAACCTGATCTCGGCCTTGCACAAATCGGTGCGCGGGTCTGATCCCGATGCGGCGCTGTACTGGTACGCGCGGATGCTGGAGGGCGGCGAGGACCCGCGATACCTGGCCCGGCGCATCACCCGCATGGCGGTCGAGGACATCGGGCTGGCCGATCCGCAGGCGCAGACCGTCTGCCTGCACGCATGGGAAACCTATGAAAGGCTGGGATCGCCCGAGGGCGAACTGGCGCTGGCGCAGGCGGTGACCTATCTGGCGCTGGCACCCAAATCCAACGCCGGTTACGTCGCCTACAAGGCCGCGCGCCGGTCGGCCAAGTCCACCGGCAGCGCGCCGCCGCCCAAGCATATCCTGAACGCGCCCACGCAACTGATGAAGGACGAGGGGTACGGCACCGGCTATGCCTATGATCACGACGCCGAGGACGGGTTTTCTGGGCAGGATTATTTTCCCGACGACATGAAGCGCCCGGTGTTCTATCAGCCTGTCGAGCGCGGATTCGAGCGTGAGTTGAAAAAGCGGCTTGACTGGTTCGCCAATCTGCGGGCCAAACGCGGGGGATAATCCCTTGCGGGCTTGACTCTGACCCGGTCAGCGCACAGGAGAGCGGCCATGATCCATACGCTTTGGCAAGTCGCCCTTGGGGGGGGCCTTGGTGCCCTGGCCCGGTATCTGACCGGCGTTGCGGCGCTGCGCGTGATGGGGCCGGGATTTCCCTGGGGTACGCTGGCGGTGAACGTGCTGGGGGCCTTTGCCATGGGGATGCTGGTGGTCGCGCTGGCGCAAAAGGATGCGACCCGGCTGGCCCCGTTCCTGATGACCGGGGTTCTGGGCGGGTTCACCACGTTTTCGGCGTTCTCGCTGGATGCCGTGGCGATGATGGAACGCGGGCAGGTTCTGCTGGCGGGGTTTTATGTGGCGGCATCGGTCGTGTTGTCGCTGGGGGCCATAATGATGGCCATGTCTCTTACCCGTGGGGTACTTCAATGAGCGGTGTTCAAACCGTCACCGTCGCCGATGACGATACCGACCAGCGGCTGGACCGCTGGCTGAAACGGCATTTTCCGCAGGTCACGCAGGGCATGGTCGAAAAGATGTGCCGCAAGGGCGAGCTGCGCGTCGATGGTGGCCGGGTCAAGGCCAACACCCGCGTGATGGCGGGCCAGCAGGTGCGTGTTCCGCCGCTGCCGGACGAGGGCTCGCGCCCGGCGGCCTCGCCCAACGCGCGGGTGTCCGAGGCCGACGCACGGATGATCCGCGATTGCGTGATCTACATGGATGATGACGTGATCGTCCTGAACAAGCCGCCGGGCCTGCCCACGCAGGGCGGCAGCAAGCAGACCAAGCATGTCGATGGTCTGGCCGAGGCGCTGCGGTTCGATGCCGAGGACAAGCCGCGCCTTGTGCACCGGCTGGACAAGGACACGTCGGGTGTTCTGCTTCTGGCGCGCAACCGCGCGGCGGCGCAGGGGCTGACAGCCGCCATGCGCCACAAGGACACGCGCAAGATCTACTGGGCGTTGGTCGCAGGGGTTCCCACGCCTTACCTCGGTGAAATCCGGTTCGGACTGGTCAAGGCGGCGGGGCATGGCGCCAAGGGCGAGGGGGAAAAGATGCTGTGCATCCACCCGCGCGAGATGAACAAGACACCAGGGGCCAAGCGGGCGCATACGCTTTATGCAACGCTGTACCGCGTGGCCAGCCGTGCAAGCTGGGTCGCGCTTGAGCCGCTGACCGGGCGCACACACCAGTTGCGTGCGCACATGGCCGAGATCGGCCATCCGATCATCGGCGATGGTAAATACGGCGGCTCGGGGCAGGAGAACATGGGCGACGGCTGGGGCGCGCAACTGGGCGGCGTGATCTCGAAAAAGCTGCATCTGCACGCGCGCACCATGCGGTTCGAACACCCCGTCACCCGCAAGCCCGTCACCGTGACCGCGCCCTTGCCCGAGCATATGGCGTCAAGCTGGGACACGCTGGGCTGGGCCGAGGATATCGCCGCCGAAGACCCGTTCGAGAGCCTGAGATGAGCGCAGACCTGCGTCTGATCCTTTTCGATGTGGATGGCACGCTGGTGGACAGCCAGGGCGATATCGTCGCCTCGATGACGGTGGCGTTCGACGCGGTGGGCCATCCGGTGCCCGACCGGGCAACGGTGCTGGGCATCGTGGGCCTGTCGCTGGACGTGGCGATGGCGCGGCTGGCGCCCGAACTTGACGCACCGGCGCAGGGCCGGATGGTGGCCGCCTACAAGGACAGCTATGTGGCTTTGCGCGCGACCAAGGGGGCGGCCTCGTCGCCATTGTATCCCGGTGCGGCGCAGGTCTTGCGCGCGCTGGCGGGGCGGGACGATGTGCTGATCGGCGTGGCCACGGGCAAGTCGCGGCGCGGGCTGGATGCGCTGCTGGACAGCCACGGTTTGCGCGGCGTTTTCGTGACCGAGCAGGTGGCCGATCATCACCCGTCCAAGCCGCACCCGTCGATGGTTCTTACCGCGATGGACGAAACCGGGGTGGACCCGCGCGATACCGTCGTGGTGGGCGACACGGTGTTCGACATGCAGATGGCCCGCGCCGCCGGGGCGCATGGCATCGGCGTCGCGTGGGGTTATCATCCCGTGGATGCGTTGCAGGAACACGCCGGGCAGGTGATCGATGATTTCGGCGCGCTGGATGTGGCGCTGAACGGGATATGGAGGGCAGGCAGATGAGCGAGTGGAAAGCCAAGCGGTTCTGGGCCCAGGCGCAGGTTGTCCCCGAGGGTGACGGCTTTGCCGTTCACCTGGACATGCGGCCCGTGCGCACCCCGGCCAAGGCCCCGCTGGTCGTGCCGACACAGGCGATGGCGCAGGAAATCGCCGCCGAATGGGACGCGCAGGAGGGCGAGATCACCCCCCACACCATGCCCTTTACCCGCTCGGCCAATGCCGCCATCGACAAGGTCACGGCGCAACACCCGCAGGTTGCCGACATGATTGCCGCCTATGGCGACGCCGATCTGCTGTGCTATCGCGCCGATGCGCCGGCGGAACTGGTCGCGCGGCAGGCCCAGGGGTGGGACCCGCTGCTGGACTGGGCCGAGGCAGCGTTGGGCGCGCGCCTTGGCGTGGCGCAGGGCGTGATGCATGTGCCGCAGCCCTCAGATGCGCTGACGCGGCTGCGTGGTCATGTGCATGATCTGGATGCCTTTCGCCTGACCGCCTTTCACGATCTGGTGAGCCTTTCCGGCTCGCTGATCCTGGGGTTTGCCGCCGCGCGTGACCACCTGACGCCGGATGACGCCTGGGACCTTTCGCGCATCGACGAGACATGGCAGGTTGAGCAGTGGGGCGATGACGAAGAGGCTGCGGAACACGCCGCGATCAAGCAGGCCAGTTTTTTCCACGCCAAGCGCTTTTTCGATTTATGCGGTGCCGTCTGAACGCGCAACTGTTGGGCGTTGCCCTTGAGTAAGCCGGTCTGACATATCATTTTTGGCGATAGGTCACTTGACCTTTAGCGATGAATCCCGCCAAACTTGATCCACTGAATGGGGAAGATCCCTTAAGCAGTTTCGCCTGCGGTCCCGAAAATCGGAACCGTACAAACCCGATTTGTACAGACGGGCGGACAATCAGGAAGAGGTAAAGATGACAAAAAACGTATTTCTTGGCGCGCTGACAGTCGCTGGTCTGACGGCGGGTGCCGCCGCTGCTGCGACGCTGGACGATGTCAAGGCACGTGGAACGCTGAACTGTGGCGTGACGACCGGTCTGGTGGGCTTTGCGGCCCCCGACGCCAATGGCGAGTGGGAAGGGTTTGATGTTGCCGTCTGCCGCGCTGTTGCGGCTGCCGTGCTGGGGGACGCATCCGCTGTCGAGTTCGTGCCGACCACGGGCAAGACCCGCTTTACCGCGCTTGCATCCGGCGAGATCGACATGCTGGCGCGCAACACCACCTGGACCTTTTCGCGCGATGTCGATCTGAAGTTCGAATTCGTCGGCATCAACTACTACGATGGCCAAGGCTTTATGGTCCCGAAAGAGCTTGGCGTGTCCTCGGCCAAGGAACTGGACGGGGCAACCGTCTGCATCCAGACCGGCACCACGACCGAGCTGAACCTGGCCGATTACTTCCGTGCCAACAACATCAACTACGAGCCGGTTCCGATCGAAACCAACGCCGAGGCGCAGCCGCTGTATCTGGAAGGCGCATGTGACGTCTACACGACGGACGCATCCGGTCTGGCCGCGACACGTGCCGCGTTCGAAACCCCGGGTGATCACGTCATTCTGCCCGAAATCATCTCGAAAGAGCCGCTGGGCCCGTTGGTCCGTCACGGTGACAACGAGTGGGGCGACGTCGTGCGCTGGACCCTGAACGCCCTGATCGCCGCCGAAGAGCTGGGCGTGACCTCGGCCAATATCGACGAGATGGCCGGCGGTACCGACAGCCCCGAGGTCAACCGTCTGCTGGGCACCGAAGGGACCCTGGGCGAGATGCTGGGCCTGGACAACGAATGGGCCATGCGCGCCATCAAGTCCGTGGGCAACTATGGCGAAGTGTTCGAAGAGCACATCGGCGAAAGCACCCCGATCGGCCTGTCGCGTGGTCTGAACGCACAGTGGACCGATGGTGGCCTGCTTTACAGCCCGCCGTTCCGGTAACCTGACCTTTGAAAGGGCGCGGTCAAACCGCGCCCTTTCTGTATCCTCACAGAACATACGTTTCGTCCCTGTCTAAAAAGACGCAGCCGCTGCGCGGACAGGACCAAGACGAACAGTCCAGGGAACATAGATATGGCGACGTATTCCGATCCGCCGGCCGAGACGTTTCGCCTGTCTCAGCTGGTCAACGACACCCGCTATCGATCCTACACATTCCAGTTCCTGGCGCTGATTGCCCTGTTCGCGGCAATGGCCTTCCTGCTCAGCAACCTGCTGTCGAACCTTGCCGCTGCGGGGCTGAACATCAGCTACGGGTTTTTGGCCGAACCTGCGGGCTATGATATCAACCAGCGCCTGATCGAATACGACAGTCAGTCCAGCCATCTTCGCGCCGCGATCGTCGGCGTGCTGAACACGCTTCTGGTGGCCTTTCTGGGGTGCCTGATGGCGACGCTGATCGGGGTTGTCGTGGGCATCCTGCGGCTCAGCCCGAACTGGCTGATCCGCAAGCTGATGTCGGTCTATGTCGAGATTTTCCGCAACGTGCCGGTGCTGGTCTGGATCTTGATCATCATGGCGATCTTTACCGCCGTGCTGCCGCAGCCGCGGGATTTCCGCGGCGAGAGCCCCGAGGCGTCGATGCTGTTCGGGATGTTCGCCTTTACCGGGCGGGGCTTTTATGCGCCGCTGCCCGTGTTCGGCGCAGGCTCGGCTGTGGTGGTCGGCGTGTTTGTCGCATCGATCGGGGGCATCTTTGCCTACCGCCGCTACGTCAAGCAAAAGCTGTTCGACGAGGGTAAGCTGCTGCCCGTTTTTTGGCCGTCTGTCGCGTTGTTCTTCGTACCGGCGATCCTTGCGTATTTCGCAATGGGCCGCCCGATCACGATGGAATATCCCGAACTTGCGGGCTTCAACTTTCAGGGCGGCATCTTCGCGCGCAACTCGCTGATTTCGCTTTGGTTCGCGCTGTCGATCTACACGGCGGCCTTTATCGCCGAAACCGTGCGCGCCGGTATCCTTGCGATCTCGCGGGGCCAGACCGAGGCGGCGGCGTCGCTGGGCCTGCGTCCGGGACGGATCATGAACCTTGTGATCCTGCCGCAGGCGCTGCGGGTGATCATCCCGCCGCTGATCTCGCAATACCTGAACCTGACCAAGAACAGCAGCCTTGCCATCGCGGTCGGTTACATGGACCTGACCGGCACGCTGGGTGGCATTACCCTGAACCAGACCGGGCGCGCCATCGAATGCGTGCTGCTGCTGATGCTGTTCTATCTCACGATCAGCCTTGCCATCTCGGCGGTGATGAACGTCTACAACAACTCCGTGAAGCTCAAGGAGCGCTGAGATGAGTGATACACATGCTCGATCCATCGCCTATGTCCGCGACACGATGTTGCCCGAACAAGCCCCGCCCGCGTCGCAGGCAGGCGTTATAAGATGGATGCGCGAGAACCTGTTTCCCGGCCCGATCAACACCGTCATGACGCTGCTGGCGATCTATTTCATCTACCAGATCGTCGTGGGCGCATTGCCGTGGTTCTGGAACGGGGTCTGGACGACCTCCAGCCTGTCCGAATGCCGCGAGGTGTTGCAGGGCGCGACGGGCGGCTGTTTCTCGGTCCTGACCGAGCGCTGGAACCAGCTGCTGTTTGGCTTCAGATACCCGTCCGATCAATATTGGCGTCCGTTGCTGGCGATGATCCTGCTTCTGGTCGCGATCGCACCGGTGCTGTTCTTCAACCTGCCGCGCAAGATGCTGATCATGACCGGCCTGTATCCGTTCGTGGCCTACTGGCTGATCTGGGGCGGCACGATCCTGACCCCGCTTGCGATCCTTGTGGCCTTTGTCGCGGGCGTCATGGTGTTCCGTCGGCTGGAATGGTCTGGCGTTGTCATGGCCTTGCTGGCGGGTCTTGCCACGATTGTCGTGGTGGCGTGGCTGGGCGGCCTGCTGGCCGCGGCCGCCCCCGGTGTGCTGGCGTTTCAGCCGGTGAACAGCCGCGATCTGGGCGGGTTCATGCTGAACATGATGCTGGGCACGGTCTGCGTCTCGCTGTCGCTGCCCATCGGCATCCTGCTGGCGCTGGGGCGGCAAAGCTCGATGCCGATCATCAAGTGGATCTGCGTGATGTTCATCGAGTTCATCCGCGGCGTGCCGCTGATCACCCTGCTGTTCGTGGCCAGCGTCGTGCTGTCGTATTTCTTTCCGCCGGAAAGCAATATCGACCTGTTCATCCGCGTGGTCATCATGATCACGGCCTTTGCCTCGGCCTATATCGCCGAGGTGATCCGGGGCGGCCTGGCCGCGCTGCCAAGCGGTCAGTACGAGGCGGCGGACAGCCTGGGGCTGGATTATGCGCAGTCGATGCGGCTGATCATCCTGCCGCAGGCCCTGAAAATCTCGATCCCCGGCATCGTCAACGTGGCTGTGGGCCTGTTCAAGGACACCACGCTGGTCTCGATCATCTCGATGTTCGACCTGGTTGGGATGATCCGCGGCCCGATCCTGGCCTCGACCGCATGGAACGGCGTGTATTGGGAGCTTTGGGGCTTTGCCGTCGTGATGTTCTTTGTCGTCTGCTACGGGATTTCACAGTATTCGCAGTGGCTGGAGCGTCAGCTGCAGCGCGATCATCGTTAAGAAAGGGCGTGTTTCATGGCTGAACAGGCAAAACTTCAAGTCTCGGACGAGGTGGCGATCACCATCGAGGGCATGAACAAGTGGTTCGGGACGTTCCACGTTCTGCGCGACATCAACCTGTATGTGAACCGGGGCGAACGGATCGTGATTGCCGGGCCGTCGGGGTCGGGGAAATCGACGCTGATCCGCTGCATCAACGCGCTGGAAGAGCATCAGAAGGGCCGGATCGAGGTGGATGGCACGGTGCTGTCCTCGGACATCAAGAACATCGACAAGATCCGGTCAGAGGTCGGGATGGTGTTCCAACACTTCAACCTGTTCCCGCATCTGACCATTCTGGAGAACTGCACGCTGGCCCCGATCTGGGTGCGCAAGACGCCCAAGCGCGAGGCCGAGGAAATCGCGATGCATTTCCTGGAAAAGGTCAAGATCCCCGAGCAGGCGGACAAATACCCCGGCCAGCTTTCGGGCGGTCAGCAGCAGCGCGTGGCGATCGCCCGGTCGCTGTGCATGAAGCCCCGGATCATGCTGTTTGACGAGCCCACATCGGCGTTGGACCCCGAGATGATCAAGGAGGTGCTGGACACCATGGTCAGCCTCGCCGAGGACGGCATGACCATGCTGTGCGTCACCCATGAAATGGGCTTTGCCCGGCAGGTGGCGCACCGGGTGATCTTTATGGATCAGGGCCAGATCGTCGAGCAGAACGAGCCCGAAGAGTTCTTCAACAACCCGCAGAGCGAGCGGACCAAGCTGTTTCTCAGCCAGATCCTGGGCCACTGAGTCTGGCCCACTGAACCGCTACACCCAGATGCGCTGCCGGGCCTGCAAGATTTGCACCCGGCGGCGCAGGTCGTCTGGAATAGCGCCATGACGCGGGGCATCGCGGATCGTGTCGATCAGGTAATCGGGCCTGTCCCCGCGCCGCCGCGTCCATGTCAGCGCCGCCAGCACCGCCCGTGCGGGTTCGGGCAGCCGGTCGGGGATTTCATGCCCGTTCAGCGTGGCCCAGACGCCCGACCACAGCCGCCCCACCGTCCACGGATTGTAGCCGCCACCGCCCAGCACCAGCAGGCGCGGGGACAGGTCGCGCAGGGCCGCGACGCAGGCCCAATGCGCGTTGTTGGACAGGGCCAGCCGTGACAGCGGATCTTCGGTCACCGCGTCGGCTCCGCATTGCAGCACCAGCGCCTGTGGCCGGAAATCGGCCACGGCGGGCAGGATCACCTGCTCCAGCGCCATGGCAAAGCCGCTGTCATTCGTGCCACGCGGTAGCGGCAGGTTGATCGCCTGCGCGCCCGCCCGATCCTCCAGCGCGCCGGTAAAGGGCCAGCGGCGTTCCTCGTGCGTGGAAATCATCAGCACGCGCGGATCACCGTCAAACGCCGCCGCGACGCCGTCGCAGTGATGCGCGTCGATATCCACATAGACCACGCGGGTCAGCCCCTGCGCCAGCAGCGCCTTGATGGCCAGGACCGGATCGTTGAGATAGCAGAACCCGCCTGCATGATCGGCCATGCCGTGATGGGTGCCGCCCCCGGGGTTATGGACAACCCCGCCCTGCGCGATCAGATCAGCCGCCAGCAGCGATCCGCCCGCCGCTGTGGCGGGGCGGCGAAACATCTCGGGGAACACCGGGTTGGACAGGGTGCCGATCTGGTGGCGGTCGCGGGTGGCAGGATCGACAGCACCTGCCGCCTCGGCCCGTTGCAGGGCGGTGATATAGGCGGGGGTGTGAAACGCCTGCAAGGCCAGCGGTTTGGCACGCGGGCTGGTGCGATACTGCGCGCGCGGCAGCCAGCCCATGGCGCGGCACAGGTCGATGACCGTGGGCACGCGCGGGATCGCCAGCGGATGCTGCACGCCATAGCTTGATCCGCGATAGATCTCGGACCCGATGAAAACCGGTTGCATCATGGCCCAAGGATAGGCCGTGCAGTGCGGCGGGAAAGGCGGCTCAATCAGTCAGGTCGCGGGGCACGATGAAATCCACCACCTGCCCCGTGCCGGGGGTCACCTCGGGCCAATCGGCCACGTCGAAATCGGCGACCAGCGTGGCGCAGGTGGGATAGTCGTGAAACCGCGGATGATCCGGCGTGGCGCTGACCAGATCCTGCGCGAATTCCGCGATGCCCGGATTGTGGCCGATCATCAGAATACAGCTGCCCTTGCCCCCGCGCAGGATGTCCAGCATGTCCCACGGCTCGGCATGATACAGCCGTGACACGTAGTCCACAGGCGCGGTCAGGGCCAGCTCGTCCAGCGTTTCGCGCGTGCGTGTCGCGGTCGAGCACAGAACCTCGTCCGGCAGATAGCCGTGCAGGCGCAGCCAGTCGCCCAGTGCGATGGCCGAGGCCTGCCCCCGCGCGTTCAGCGGGCGGTCATGATCGGGCGTGGCAGGCCCCGACCAGTCGGACTTGGCGTGGCGCATCAGGATCAGGCGCATCGGGTTCATCCCCCAAGGAAAGCGGCCATGTGAAACCCCGATTGTGCCGGGTCACGGCCAAACTCTTGTGACACGGGGCAGGCGCGGCGCACAAGGCATCCCGCGCGCAGGCACTCGGCCCCGTCGGGGCTGGCAATGTGCGCCTTGCAGGCCGCCACGTCATAGGGCGCATCGGCACGCAGCGCGCCGACAGGGCAGGCGGTGACGCAGGGGCGGTCGCAGGGTGTGCAAGGGTTGGGCGCAGGGGCGGGCAGGGCGATCCGCCCCGGCCAGATCAGCGCGCCGCGAAACGAGATCATCATGCCCGCGCGGTCATGCACCAGCATCCCCACCGGGCTTTGATGGCTTTGGCCGCTGTCCAGCGCCCACCGCAGAAACGGCTCATAGGGTGGCCCGCCGAAAGGAAACACCGCCTGCGCCCCCAGATCCCGTGCCAGCCCCGAAACAATGCGCGTCGACCAGCGGTTCAGCGGGTCAGCCGCGCCATCGCTGTATTCCGGGCTGGCGGTGAACACCGGCCAGAAATCCGGGCCCGCCCCCACAAGGATCAGGCTGCGCGCCGGGTCCTCCAACGCAACGCCGCCCATCGCGATCAACCCGTGCGGGGTCAGCGCATCTGCGATGGCAGCATGGTCGGTCACCGGCGCGGCGGCAGATTGTTGGGCCGGATGAGCGAGCCAGAGCCGTGTTCGGTGAACAGCTCCAGCAGGCAGGCATTGGGCACCCGCCCGTCGATGATCACCACCCCGCGCACGCCCTGCGCGATTGCTTCAAGCGCGGTCTGGGTCTTGGGGATCATGCCACCGGCGATAACCCCGTCGTCCGTCATGCGCCGGACCTCCTCGGGGGTCAGTTCGGTCACCACCTCGCCTGCGGTGTTCTTGACGCCTGGCACATCGGTCAGCAGCAGCAGGCGGTCGGCCTGCAAGGCGCCCGCGATGGCCCCGGCAGCCGTGTCGCCATTGACGTTGAAGGTTTCATTCTCGCCAAAGCCGGTGCCAAGCGGGGCGATCACCGGGATGATATCGGTGGCGAACAGATCGCGCAGCACCTGCGGGTTCATCTGCACGGGCCGCCCGACAAAGCCCAGTTCGGGGTCGTCGGGTTCGCAGACCATAAGGTTGGCGTCCTTGCCCGACAGGCCCACGGCACGGCCGCCCTGATCGTTGATCGCCTGCACGATGCGCTTGTTCACCAGACCCGACAGCACCATCTCGACAACCTCGACCGTGGCCTTGTCGGTCACCCGCTTGCCACGCACGAAGCTCGATTCGATGCCCAGCCGCGCCAGCATGTCGTTGATCATCGGGCCGCCGCCATGCACCACCACCGGGTTCAGCCCGACATGGCGCATCAGCACGATATCGCGGGCAAACTCCGCCATCGCGTCATCGTCGCCCATGGCATTGCCGCCGAATTTCACCACCACGATGGCCCCGGCATAGCGTTGCAGATAGGGCAACGCCTCGGACAGCGTGCGGGCGGTGGCAATCCAGTCGCGGTTCATGGTCTGCTTTCTCATCTGGGACGTCCCTTTCGACGGCCTTTGGTAGCGCCTGCCGCCCCCGGTGCCAAGTGCGCGTTGCAGTGGCGTGGCGCGGTGTTAGGGTGTGCGCCATCAGGCACAGGAGCAAAGCGTGATGAGCGAGCGGCAAAAGACATTGTTGTTGACCGGGGCCAGCCGGGGAATCGGCCATGCCACGGTGCGGCGGTTCAACCGCGAAGGCTGGCGCGTGATCACCTGTTCGCGCCAACCCTTCCCCGAGGAATGCCCCTGGGGCGGTGGTGAGGAAAACCATGTTCAGATCGACCTGGCCAACCCCAGCGACGTGATCGAAAAGGTCGAACAGATCCGCGGGCGGCTGGATGGCAGGCTGGATGCGCTTGTCAACAATGCGGGTATTTCCCCCAAGGGCCCCGAAGGCGAGCGGCTGAACACCCTGACCACCGACCTGCGCACCTGGGGTCATGTGTTTCACGTCAATTTCTTTTCCTCGGTCGTGCTGGCCCGCGGCATGATGGAGGAGCTGGCCGCGGCCAAGGGGGCCGTGGTCAACGTGACCTCGATTGCCGGGAACGAGGTGCATCCCTTTGCCGGTGCCGCCTATGCCACGTCCAAGGCCGCGCTCAAGGCGCTGACGCGCGAGATGGCGCATGATTTCGGGCCGATGGGCGTGCGGGTCAACGCGATCGCCCCGGGCGAGATCGAAACCGCGATCCTGTCGCCGGGCACGGACAAGCTGGTCGAGCAGTTGCCGCTGCGCCGTCTTGGTCAGCCCGAAGAGGTGGCCGCCACGATCTATTTCCTGTGTTCGCCAGAAAGCTCGTACATTTCCGGGACCGAGATCGAGATCAATGGCGGTCAGCACGTGTAAGACGGATCAGGCCACGCGGGCCTGATCCTGCTGGGCCGCAAAGGGCTGCCATGCGCCGCGTTCGTAACGCTCCACGATCGCGCCTGCATCATCCATCCGCAGCAGCGCCAGCCAGCCGTTGTCGAACAACTCGCGCAGGCCCGCGTGGCGCGTCAGCACGGCGCTGATGGCATGGGCCGGCGCGGCCATCACCACCGACAGCCGGTCTGGGGTATGGCGCAGGGCGTCGCCGTCATGCACCGATTGCAGCGGCAGACCGGCGCGCAACAGGCCACCGTTGCCTTCGACCACGCCGATACCGCCGGTGACATTGTGGAGCAGCTTGTTGCCCGCGCCAAAGACCTGCGGCGCGACGGACGAGCCGTAGTATTGCAGCGAAATCCAGCTTGCCACCACCACCGGCGCGGTCAGGATCAGTTCCAGCGTGGCGAAATCGCGGTCGGCCTGCCAGTCATAGTCGTGCAGAAACACCCGCCCGCCCAGATCGCTGCCCGCCGTGGCGCGGCGCGGGGCCGCCACAAAGGCGTTGCAGCCTGCCAGCCCCCATTCGGGCCGCAACTCGGCCCAGTCACCGCCGCGCGAGGGCAGGGTTGCCGCCGTGCCACGCGGCAACAGGGCCGCGCGCTCCCCCCGCGCGGCCTTGCCGGCCAGTTTCAGCGCGCTGCGCAGGCGTGCCAGATCGGGCGCATGCGTGCCGCCCTTGGGCGCGTCGAACAGCGTGATCGCATCCGACACCGTGTCGTGCAACCCCGCCACGAACAGCGTATCCTTTGGCAGGGTGATCCCCTCGGCCAGCAGCCCATCGCGCACCTCTGCATCGCTCAGCAGCGCGGCCAGCAGGCGCGCGTTCACATCGCCCGCATGGCCACCACAGGCCCCGCATTGCAGCGCGCTGCCGTGGGGGGCGTTGGTCACCGTGGCCCCATGCCCCGCGATCAGGATCAGCCGCGCAAACCCGTCCGTCAGCGACATGGCGCGCAGGACGGCCGCTGCGGCGGCAACGCGGTCGGGCAGCGGCAGGTCGATCTGCGGTGCCGGGTCGATGGGCGCCGATCTGGGCCGGGCCTGCGTGTCGCGCAGCAGCTTGGCGATGTACAACGGGCCAGCCGCCTCGACAAAGGCAAAGGCCGAGACGGCGGCCATCTTGAACCGGCCCCAGGCCCGTGTGCCGCGCCGCGAAATGCGGGTGGCGGTTTCGGTCACCGGATCGGCGGCGCTGGTGCGCAACCCGGGGCGCAGCAGCACCGGCGCGCGCGCCTCGGTCACGTCAGAGCCGTGGGACTGATGCGTGGTGGCCAGACCGAAAAAGCCCGCAAAGCCCTTGGTGCGGATGCCGGTGTCGGCCTGCTCCAGCGCGCGGCGGACCACCTCGGACCGGACATCGATGCAGAACGCGGCCTGAATGGCGGGGCGGTCGGTGTCGCCGGTCAGCGATGGCACGATCCGAGCGGCCAGCGCGCGTTCCGCTGCCCGATCCGAGGCGTCCTGCAGGGCCGCGTCAAGCAGGTCATCCCGCGATGGCGTAACCGGGGCGCCGTAGCTGGCCAGCACAGCCTGCCAGTCGTGGCGCAGGTCTGCCCCGAAACGCTCCAGCAACGCCGCCTCCCACACCAGCCGGATGGTCAGCATCTGAAAAAGGGTGTCATCGGTGCCGCCGTCCCGCTCGGCCAGCCAGCCGATGTGGCGGGCGTACTGCCCCCAGCCTTCCAGCGTCATCAGCAGGCGGTGGAAACAGACCGGGGCAGTCGCGGGTGTCAGGCCCAGAGCCTCGCAGGCGTCCAGAAAGGCCAGTCGCGGATCGCCTGACAGGTTGGCGACATGGGCGGCGAAGCCTGACAGACCGGCGATGCCCGGGGTCAGATCGCGGCTGGCAAACGCCTTCCACGCGGCAAAGGCGGGCATGTCGGGCGCGGGCCAGAACGCCTGCCCCTTGTCGAAATGCACGGCGGCCCATGTGCCGATGCGGTCGGCCAGAAACTCGGGCCAATCGACGCCGGTTGCCGCCTCGGCCAGTTCCGCAACCGTCGGCAGGGCGCTTGGCGTGGGGGCTGGCTGCATCGCTGCGTTGCGCAGGTCGTGCGCGGTGACCCCGTGCGCGGCAGCGGCGGCGGTCAGGTCGTCCTGCGTGATCTGGCCCGTGGCGATCCGTGCGGCATAGCCGCTCCGCGCCGGAAAGATGCGCAGGCCGGCCACCCTGGCCATGCGCGCGGCGGTCTGTGCGCGCGGCGCGCCGGTCTGCCCAAGGAATGGGTTGACCACCACGGTCGCCGCCAGCGGAAAGGCCGGGGGGATTTGCGCCACGGCGTCCTGCGCGGCCGCGAACAGCTCCAGCGCGGGGCCGGGAAAATTCAGGTTCGGTGCGGTCATTCTCTTATCCTTTCGTTGCGCGCCAATGGCCGGTCAGCCGATCGGTCAGGGCGTTGAAATACAGACCGTTCATCAGATGAACCCGCATGCCAGTTGCCGCCGGGTGCCCGGCCCAGAGCGGGAATGTCGCCTGCGCCACCGCCGCCAGCCCAAAGCTGGCAAGCGCCAGAACGATCGCCGCCCAGATCAGCCCGTCAGGCTGCGGCGGGGCGGGCAGGGTGCCCGCCGACAGGGCCACTGCGCCGGTTTGCAGGGTGAAATAGGCCAGCGTCGCTGCCAGCGACATCGCCGCCGTGCGCCATGTCAGGGGCCACGGGGCCAGGTCGGCCAGACCCTGCGCGATCAGATACGCCACGCCAAAGATCAGGATCGCCCCCAGCGCCACCACCTGCGGCGGCTTGGACAGAAAGCCAAAGCCCAGGCCCACAGCGACATAGATGCCAAGGGCGATGGCAAAGGCGCGGCCAACTGCGGCCAGATCCGGCACCGCCACAGGGCCGGGGCGGCGGATCGCGGCCACCTGCTCGACCGCGCCGCCTGAGGCCAGAAAGGCATGCGCCTTGTACAGCGAATGCGCCACGATGTGCAGCAGCGCCAGCGGGAACAGCGCCAGACCGCATTGCAGCACCATGAACCCCATCTGCGCACAGGTGGACCAAGCCAGCGCGGTCTTGACCGCCGGTTGCGTCAACGCCACCGCTGCCCCCACCAGCGCGCTGAACCCGCCGATCAGTGCCAGCAGGGCCAGCACGCCCGGGGACGCTAGCAGCACATCGGCAAAGCGGATCAGCAGGAAGCCACCGGCATTCACCACGCCCGCATGCAGCAGGGCGGATACCGGGGTGGGGGCCTCCATCACCTCGGTCAGCCAGCCGTTCGTGGGGATCAGCGCCGATTTGAACACCGCCGCCACCGCCAGCAATGTCGCGGCCAGCCAGATCGTGCCGGGCACCTCGCCCTCGCTTGCGGCCTGCGCAATCGTGGCGATGTCAGCCGTGCCGAAACCGGTGATCATGATGGCCGCCGCCCCCAGCAAGGCGCCGCTGCCGATGAGTCCGCTTATGGTTTTCTTCCGTGCGGCGCGCTGTGCGCGGGGGCGGTCGGGATAGAACAGCAAAAGCCGGTGCAGACCGACGCCGATGGCCACCCAGGCCAGCATCAGTTGCACCAGATTGCCCGCGCTGACCAGCAGCAGCACACAGGCCAGCGTGGCCGACATGGCCGCCATGAACCGGGCCTGACCGGCCTCGCCATCCAGCGCGGTGCGCGAAAACCGCAGGACGATCCAGCCGACAAAGGACACGGTCAGCAACATGGCGACCGACACGATGTCGATGCGCACCGACAGGCCAAGACCGGCGATGCCCAGAACCGGGCTGGTCACAGGGCCATGCGCTGCCAGCGCCGTGGCTGCGCCGATGGCAAGCCCCACGGCCAGCAAAGCGGCATATTCGGGCAGGCGCAGCCGCGTGTCCGCGCGCGGCACGGGGCGGCGGATCAGATCCAGCGCCACCAGCAGCAGCGCAAGCGGGGCGATCAGGGGCAGCAAGGTCATTCATCCCTCCATCCTTGGGTGTTGGACCGAGTTAGCTGCGCTGCGGCATAAAGAAAATTACATTGTTTTTGCAAAAACGTTCTGTTTTATAGATGCATGTCTGGCATCAACTATCACCATCTGCGCTATTTCCGCGAGGTCGCGCATGAGGGGAACCTGACGCGGGCGGCCCATCGGCTGCACCTGTCGCAATCGGCTTTGTCGACGCAGATCAAGCAGTTGGAGGCGCGTCTGGGGCATGACCTGTTCACCCGCCAGGGCCGTCAGCTGCACCTGACCGAGGCGGGGCGCATCGCGCTGGATCACGCTGACCGCATCTTCAGTGCGGGTGACGAATTGCTGGCGACGCTGAACCAGACCGGCCACAGCCGTCAGCCGCTGCGCGTGGGCGCGCTGTCGACCCTGTCGCGCAATTTCCAGCTTCGGTTCCTGCGCCCGGTTCTGGGCGATTCGGGTGTTGATCTGGTGCTGAGTTCCGGCAGCGGTTCGGTGCTGTTGC
The DNA here is from genome assembly GCF_042677865.1 of Lacimonas salitolerans. Taxonomy (NCBI): domain Bacteria; kingdom Pseudomonadati; phylum Pseudomonadota; class Alphaproteobacteria; order Rhodobacterales; family Paracoccaceae; genus Lacimonas; species Lacimonas salitolerans. Next base: position 34,802 of record NZ_JBHUDD010000153.1, read on the forward strand.
AGGCGCTGACATCGCTGGCGCTGGATGTGGTGCTGACGACCGAGCCGCCCCATCGCGATGCGTTTTCCGATCTGGTGGCGCATCGGATCGCCGAACAGCCTGTCGGCCTCTATGGGGCACCCGCGCGGCTGGGCCATGCAACACTGGCAGACATGTTGGCGGCGGAGCCCGTGATCCTGCCAACCGAAAGCTCGATCCGCACCGGGTTCGACGGTCTGGTGGCCCGGCTGGGCGTCGCGCCGCGCATCGTGGCCGAGGTGGACGACATGGCGATGGTCCGCCTGCTGGCGCGCGAGGGGGCGGGGCTGGCCATCGCGCCTGCCGTCGTGCTGGCGGATGAGATCGCGGCGGGGCTGCTGACCCTCGCGCCCTTTGATCTGGATATCGTCGAAAGCTTTTATGCCGTGACACTGCCGCGCAAGTTTCCGCATCCGGCACTGGCGCGGCTGTTGCCGGGGTCTACTCCAGACCGGCGATGATCGCGCGCAGGGTGGCGATGCCATCGCCCTTTTCGGACGAGGTCATCACGATCTCCGGATAGGCGGCGGGGTGTCTGGCCAGCTTGTCGCGCACCTGCGCCAGCACCTTTTGCTGTTCGGCCTCACGCAGCTTGTCGGCCTTGGTCAGCACCACCTGAAATGTCACCGCCGCACTGTCGAGCAGGGACATGATTTCCTCGTCCACGTCCTTGATGCCATGGCGCGTGTCGACCAGCACGAAGGCGCGCCGCAGGGTGGGGCGGCCCGACAGGTATTGCTTGAGCAGCTTTTGCCATTTTTCCACCACCGCCAGCGGCGCATTGGCATAGCCATAGCCGGGCAGGTCGACCAGATAGTGCTCGGGCCCGATGGTGAAAAAGTTGATCTCCTGCGTGCGGCCCGGGGTGTTGGATGCCCGCGCCAGCCCCTTGCGCCCGGTCAGCGCGTTGATCAGCGTGGACTTGCCCACATTCGATCGCCCGGCAAAGCACACCTCGATCCGGTCGGCCGGGGGCAGGCCGGACATGGCGACCACGCCTTTGACAAACTCGGACTGGCCGGCAAACAGCTTGCGCCCCCGCTCGGCGGTGATGTCGTCGGGGGCCTCGGCCAGGGGAAAGGGCATCTGCATCTCAGGCAACCTCTGCCGTGTTACCGATCGCCACATCGCCGCTGGCGACGACGCAGGCATAGACGCCGAAATCCTGATGGCCCCAGCCCTCTTGCAGCATTTGCAGGGTAGCGGCATCGCGCTGGCCGGTATCGGGATTGGCCTCGGTCGCGCGGCAACGGGTGATCCGCTCTTCGATCTTCAGGCGTGCGGTGCCGATGGTGATTTCCTGCCCCACCAGATCGAACTCTTCCCAGGGGGCCAGACCGTCCAGCCAGATGTTGCCGCGAAACCGGCGCTGGTCCAGCTCTTGTCCCAGCCGCTGCCCCAAGGCGCGCAGGCTGGTGGTGTTCAGGATCGCGACCGACGGAAAGGCCACATCGGTCATCCCCGTCTCGGGTGCCTTGACGAGGCGTGTTGGCGCAGGACGGTCGCGGGGCCACAACGGCAGCAGCCAGTCCAGCAGGGCCTGCGCATCGGCGTCGGGCCGCACCGTCAGATCAGGACGATCCGGGTGGCGCAGGGCGATCGCGCCGTCCGCAGCAGTCTGCGCCGTGATCGCCATCAGCGTCGCACTGCTGGCCCCGCGCAGAAACTCGCGGCAGGGCCGCCAGCCTGTTGCATCCGTCGGCGCGCCCGCGTGCTGCACCGCCCAGGCCCGGTCACCGGGCAGGGGGCGGTTGGGGCTCAGCGCCACGGTCTGCAACGCCTCGGCCCCGATCCCCTTGATCGGGTGCCGCCACAGGGCTGCGACCTGTCCGGTCATTTGCCGTCATCCGTTTTTTCCCGGCGAAAGCTGGACAGGATGTTGCCGAACACATCGGGTTTGTACCCGTGGCTGCGCATGATCAGGTATTGCTGGGTGAAGGTGATCGTGTTGTTCGCGATCCAGTAGACAACCAGCCCGCTGGCAAAGCCGCCCAGCATGAACATGAACACCCAAGGCATCCAGGCAAAGATCATCTTTTGCGTGGGATCGGTGGGGGCCGGGTTCAGCTTTTGCTGGATCCACATGGTCACGCCCAGCAGGATCGGCAACACCCCGATAAAGATCAGTGCCACGATCGAATTGGGGTCGGGCGCATCCCACGGCATCAGGCCGAACAGGTTGAAGATCGAAGACGGATCGGGGGCCGACAGATCGCGCAGCCAGCCGATGAACGGCGCATGGCGCAGTTCCAGCGTGACAAAGATCACCTTGTAGAGCGAGAAAAAGATCGGGATCTGGATCAGGATCGGCAGACAGCCCGAGGCCGGGTTCACCTTTTCCTTCTTGTACAGCGCCATGATCTCTTGCTGCATCTTCTGGCGATCGTCGCCCACGCGCTCCTTGATCTCTTCCATCTTGGGCTGAAGCTCTTTCATCCGCGCCATGCTGGCGTAGGACTTGTAGGCCAGCGGAAAGACCAGCGCCTTGATGATCAGGGTCAGCGCGATGATCGCCCACCCCATGTTGCCGATGGCGGCGTTCAACTCGTGCAGGCCGAAAAAGATCGGCTTGGTCAGGAAAAAGAACCATCCCCAGTCGATCGCGTCGATGAACCCGTCTATGCCGTGCGGCTGGGCCGATTGCAGCCCCAGACCGTACATCAGCGAACTGCCAAAGCTGTCCAGCCGCTCCCCCGCCTCGTAGTTGCGGATGGTGTTCCACTCCTTGGGGCCGGCAAACAGTTGCGATGTCATGGCAACGGTGGCCCCCGGAGCGAGCGTCTGCGTCGGTTTGCGCATGGTGGTCTGGTAGATATCGCGCGCGCCGTCGTGAAAGGCGCTGAACCGCACGGCGGTGCCCTTGGCCGGGATCATCGTGGACATCCAGTAATGATCGGTGAACCCGATCCAGCCGGAGTTTTCGACAGCCATTTCGTCGTACCGCGTGGCCGGGTCCAGATCGTCATAGCTGGTTTCGGTCAACTCGCCATCGGCCATGGCGATCATGCCTTCGTGCAGGATGAAGAAATTCTTCAGGTCCTGCGGCTCACCGTGGCGGGCCAGGATGCCATAGGGGGCCAGAGTGGCATTGGCGCTGCCGGTGTTGGTGACCGACTGCGTGACGGTGAACATGTAGTCTTGGTCGATGCTGATCTCGCGCGCGAATTCCAGACCCTGCCCGTTGTCCCAGGTCAGGGTGACCGGCGCGCCGGGCGACAGGGTTGCGCCATCGGGGGCCTGCCACAGCGTGTTGGGCCCGGGCACCAGATCGGGTGTCAGGTCGCCACCGGGCGCCCAGCCATACAGCGCGTAATAGGCATCGGCGCTGCCAACGGGCTTGAGCATCGACACGATATCGGCACCGGGTTCCAGCGACTCGCGGTAGTTTTTCAGCGAAAGCTGATCGATCCGCCCGCCCTGAAGAGAAATCGCACCGGTCAGCGTGCCGGTTTCAATGGCCAGACGCGGCGCGTCGGCCGTTTCCGGTTCGGACCGGGCCGCGCCCGGTTCGCCCGGGGCCACCTGAGGCGTGGCCGCGATCGGCGCGCCTGTTGAATCAACCGCACCTTCCGTGCTTTCGGCCACGGTCGGATCGTTGGGATCTTCGACCGGTTCGGGTGGGGGAAACAGCAGAAACCAGACCAGGATTACCGCAAAGCTGAGTGCGGTGGCCAAAATGAGGTTCTTGTTCTGATCGTCCATGTCGGGGCGCTACCTGTCCTGATCGTTTCAGGGCGGTTCAACAGAGGTGAGGCCCAAAGGTCAAGGGGCATTAGGGCAATCGCGCCCAATCGGCGCGGTTGCGGCAGGGTCAAGAGGTGCCGCGACCGATCTGTGGCGGCTCGGCCAGACGGGTGCTGTGGTCGCGCAGCCAGTGCGCGGTCTGATCCACCGGCATGGGCCGCGCGATACCGAAGCCCTGTACATGATTGCAGCCCAGTTGCGCCAGCATGGTATGCTCGCCGGCGGTTTCGACACCCTCGGCCAGCACGTCCAGACCCAGACGCTCGGCCATGGTCAGGATTGCGGCCACCATGCGCTGCTGTTCGGGATCGCGATCGACCTTGAGCACAAAGGACCGGTCGATTTTCAGACGGTTGACGGAAAACCGCCGGATCGAGCTGATCGAGGCGTGGCCGGTGCCGAAATCGTCCAGGTCGATACTGCATCCCAGTTCGGCCAACCCGTTGATGTTGCGCGCCACGATGTCATCCGGCGAGGCGGCAACGACTGTTTCCAGCACCTCGATGCACAGCCGGTCGGGTGTCAGGTCGAACCGGTCCAGCTCCCACCGGATCTTGTCGATCAGCTTGGGATTGCGCAGCTCGTCGCCGGCGAAATTGACCGCCACGCGAGGCACCTCGAACCCGGCGTCATCCCACGCCCGCAGGGCCTCTAGCGCGTTGAACAGGATCACCTCGCCCAAGCGTTCCAACTGGCCCGAGCGAGTGATCACCGGCAGAAACTCCGACGGTGGAATCAGCCCGCGCTCGGGGTGGTGCCAGCGCGCCAGCGCCTCGAACCCCGAGACACGGCCGGTATCGGTGGACAGCTGTGGCTGAAACCAGGGGACGATCTGACCCTTTTCCAACGCACTTGCCAGTTCATCGGCCAGTTGGTCGGGTGTTGTGGGACCGCGCGCCATATCGGGCGCATAGGCCCGGATCGCCGATGGCGCATTTGCGCGCGCAACCTCAAGCGCGAGATCGGCTGCGGTCAGCATGTCCCGCGCACTGGCCCCGCGCACCTGGCTGTCCAGCGCAAAGCCCAGAGAACATGACAGGTAAACCGCCTGCGCATCCAGCGACACTGGTTCCTCGACCCGAGTTTGAAGGCGACCGGACATCTGTATCGCCACCTCCAGATCCAGATGGCGCATCGGGGCATAGACCACGGCAAAACGGCCCGGTTGCAGTTGCGCCACGTGATCGCCGTCGCGCGTGGCGCTGCGCAAGCGGTCGAGCACACGGGCAACGATGCGCGCGCTGCCCGCACTGCCATAGCGCGCGCGGATCGTTTCGAAATCGTCCAGTTCCAGCAGGATACAGGCGGTGTGCCGCCCCGATTGGGCCGCGCGAGTCAGCGCGCGTTCCATCGCCTCTTGCGTGTTGGGCTGGGGCTGGGTCAGGGCATTGGCCCCGGGCTGATCGAACAGCCCAAGGGCGGCGAACAGCACCGGCAAGGTCAGCGCCAGCACCACCAGCCACCCCTCGCCACCCAGCCAGAAAGACGCCAGAATGGCTGCAGGCATGAAGGCCAGCGCCGGAGGGCCCGACAGGACACGTCGGGCCAAACCACGCATAAGCGTCAGACGCCGGGCGATAGGGGTCATGGGCGGGTTCCCTTTGCTAGTCTCGCCTCAGGCTACGCGCGCAGCCTGAACGCAACTTTAACGCAAAACGGGAATCACCTCGGAGTCGCGGTCGTTTTTATCCAAATCCCGCACAAGACCGGCAAAGTCGAACAAATCCGGGTCCAGCATGTGCGACGGGCGGATGTTCATCAGCGCGCGGAACATCTTTTGCCGCCGTCCGGGGTGATTCTTTTCCCACTGGTCCAGCAGCGCCTTGACCTGCATCCGTTGCAGACCATCCTGCGATCCGCACAGGTCGCAGGGGATGATCGGATACTCCATGGCGCGGGCAAACCGCTCGCAATCGGCCTCGGCCACATGGGCGAGGGGGCGATAGACGAACAGGTCCCCTTCTTCGTTCACCAGCTTGGGCGGCATCGTGGCCAGCCGCGAGCCGTGAAACAGGTTCATGAAAAACGTCTCGAGTATATCATCGCGGTGATGGCCCAGAACCACGGCCGAACAACCCTCTTCGCGCGCCACGCGATAGAGGTTGCCGCGTCGCAGGCGCGAGCATAGCGCGCAGAAGGTCCGCCCCTCGGGCACCTTGTCCATCACGATGGAATAGGTGTCCTGATACTCGATCCGGTGCGGCACGCCCATCTTTTCCAGAAACGCGGGCAGCACCGTGGCGGGAAAGCCTGGCTGTCCCTGGTCCAGGTTGCAGGCCAGCAGGTCGACGGGCAGCAGCCCACGCCATTTCAGCTCGTACAGCACCGCCAGCAGGGTATAGCTGTCCTTGCCGCCCGACAGGCAGACCAGCCAGCGCGCGCCCGGTTCGATCATGCCATACTGCTCGATGGCCTCGCGCGTGTGTTGCACGATGCGTTTGCGCAGCTTCTTGAACTCGGTGCTTTTGGGGGCACCGTGAAAGAGCGGATGGATATCGTCGGCATCATCGAGCATGGGATCGGATTAGAGCAGCCGCGCCTGCAGGGCAAGCCGAATGGATCAACGACCGCACTCTGGGGCGTTCAGTGCACCCGCGCGTCGGGCGGCGCGCTCAGGCGCTGCTTTGGTCCCAGTTCCAGCCGACGGCCTGCCTCGAAATACTCGGCCGCGATCTGCACGGGATCGACGCGGAACTTGGTTACCAGCCCTTCGCAGCGCGCCTGCATCCCGGCATTGAAATAGGTGTGGCGCAGGGTGTTCACCGGACCGGGCAGGGCAAGATCATCCGCCCCGTGCCCCAACGCCGCAAGCAATGCGCCTGCACCATCACGGGTCGTGATCTGCTCCAGACTGCACTCGTGCAGTCGGATATTGGGCGTGCCGCGCAGCAGCAGGCGATAGTATTCTGCCCGCGTGCGCATTTCATGGATGTACCACAGGGTCTGACCGGGCACCTTGGCTGCGTTGAACGGTTTGGGATCGACGATCACATTGGGCAGGCGCGGGTCCAGCGCGGTCAGCCAGCGCGCATTCTCGACATGCAGGGCCAGACGGTTCATCAGGCTCCACATCAGCGGTGATGTCTCCCGGCCCAGCACAACCAGATCGACCCGGCCTGCCTGCGTCAGCGGGGCGATATTCTCGATCAGGCCCGCGCGGGCGAAACCCGGGTCCGTTTCGGCCACAACCGAAGCCTTTGACCGGATAAGGCGCTGGATCTTCTGCTGCCAGAACGCGCGCACGGTCGTGTCGTTGCCGACCGCACCAAAGCACATGTGATGGGCGCCATCCGGTCCATGTACGCCGGGATCGCGCCAGCCCTGTCTTGCCCGGATGACATGGGCCGCGCCTTGCAGGTTTTGTCGCAACAGTTCGGCCAGAAACCCTGTGCCGCTGCGCGCGGGGGCGATGACAAAGATGAACTGTCGCTGGCTCATTCCCTGTCCGTATCGTTCTTTCCGGGCGGCACGGGATCATAGCCGCTGCTGCCCCAGGGGTGACAGCGTCCGATCCGGCGCATCGCCAGCCATGTGCCGCGCACCGGCCCGTGTTTTTCCAGAGCTTCCAGCGCGTAGGCGCTGCATGTTGGCAGGTAACGGCAGTTGTGCCCGACCCAAGGCGACCAGAGCAGCCGGTAGGCCCGGACCGGCAGGGCGATCAGGCGGGCCAACGGTGTCATGCGTCACCGTGCAGTTTGCGCAGCGCCCATGCCAGGTCCTGTTGCAACTGTGCAAAGGGGCGGGCGGCGGTGTGCTCGGCCCGGCCGATCAGCACGTAATCCCAGCCGGGGCGGCCCTGCGTCGGCAGGATGTCGCGGGCCACCGCGCGCAGGCGGCGCTTGGCCCGGTTGCGGGCCACGGCGTTGCCGACCTTTTTCGAACAGGTGAATCCCACGCGGATCGCATCCGAGCCGTCATGGCGCGCGCGTGCCTGCACCATCATGCCCGACGTGCCCTGCCGTCGCGCGCGGGCGGCCCGCAGGAAGTCGCTGCGCGCCTTCAGCGTGACCAGACCGGCCTTGTCGGTCTTGTCCGCCACCTTGGGGCGCGCGCAAACGGACACCGCCGGGGGCATGTTCCCTTGGGGCGGTTTCGCGTCCCTCGGGGCCTCCGGCGGTGTCATCGTTGCGGTCCGATCGGTTGGGATCAGGCGCTCAGGCTCTTGCGGCCACGCGCACGGCGCGCGTTCAGGATCTTGCGACCGGCCTTGGTGGCCATACGGGCGCGAAAACCATGGCGGCGCTTGCGAACCAGGTTCGAGGGTTGAAAGGTGCGTTTCATCGCTGCCATCTCCGACTAAAGCAAGCCCGCCACGCGGATTCGCGCGGGGCCAGTGAACTGAAGCCCGGTCTATAGGCGGGACATCCGCATAAGTCAAACCGAGTGTGACGGGTTTGAAACAAAATTCCTGCCGGCACCTGCCAAGTGTTACAGCAACAGGGTTTTGCAGGCAATGCGCCCGCGCTGTCGTCACCCGGGATCAAGGCGGCGTGAGGGGGCTGTCAAATCCTGCACCGCCCCCGCATGTTGGGCCTGCAACAACCAAGGCACCCTGATGACCCAGCATTCCGACGAGGCCCAGCCGCAAAAAAACCTGCTGCGGCGCAATCTGCCGCTGATCGTGATCGCGGTCGTGGCGGCCATCGGGGCGTTCACCCTGCGCGACGTGCTGACATTCGACACGCTGCGCGACAACCGCGAGGCGCTGCTGGCGTTTCGCGATGCCAACTATCTGGTGACTGCGCTGGGTTTCATGGCGGTCTACATCCTGATCGTGGCGTTTTCACTGCCCGGGGCCACGCTGGCCACGCTGACCGGCGGGTTCCTGTTCGGCACCTGGGTGGGATCGGCGCTGAACGTGACATCGGCCACCATCGGGGCCATCGCCATCTTTCTGGCTGCAAAAATGGGGCTGGGGGCGCGCATGGAAGCTCGGATGGACACCGGGACAGGCACGATCAGGCGCATCAAGGACGGGATCGACGAAAACCAGTGGTCGATGCTGTTCCTGATCCGGCTGGTGCCCGCGGTGCCGTTCTTTGTCGCCAATATCCTGCCCGCGCTGGTTGGGGTCACTCTGTTTCGCTTTGCGGTGTCGACCTTTTTCGGGATCATCCCGGGCGGTGTTGTCTACACCTCGGTCGGCGCGGGGCTGGGCGATGTGTTCGCGCGTGGCGAGACGCCCGACCTTGGCATCATTTTCGAACCCTACATCCTTGGCCCGATCCTGGGCCTGTGCGCGCTGGCGCTTCTGCCCGTTGTGATCAAGGCCATCCGTGGCAAGAAAGGCATCTGAGACATGGAAAAGATCAAGACCGACCTGCTGGTGATCGGTGCGGGGTCTGGCGGGCTGTCGGTGGCCGCCGGGGCCGTTCAGATGGGAGCGAGCGTCGTGCTGCTGGAAGGGCACAGGATGGGTGGCGATTGCCTGAACTACGGCTGCGTGCCGTCCAAGTCGCTGCTGGCGGCGGCCCATGCCGCCCATGCGATGCAGGCGGGCGGCGCGATGGGCATCACCCCGGTGGCCCCGGAGGTGGATTTCGCCGCCGCCAAGGATCACGTGACCCGCGTGATCGACACCATCAAGCCCGTGGACAGCGTCGAACGGTTCGAGGGGCTGGGCGTGCGCGTGATCACCGAATACGGGACTTTCACTGGGCGCAACACCGTGCAGGCGGGCGCGCATGAGATCACCGCCCGGCGCATCGTGATCGCCACAGGCTCAAGCCCGCTGGTGCCACCCATTCCGGGGCTGGACGGCGTGCCGCATTTCACCAACGAGACGATTTTCGACCTGCGCGACCGGCCGGATCACCTGCTGATCATCGGCGGCGGCCCGATCGGCATGGAACTGGCGCAGGCGCATCGGCGGCTGGGCTGTGATGTGACTGTGATCGAAGGCGACCGGGCGCTGGCCAATGACGACCCTGAAATGGTCGCCATCGTGCTGGACCGCCTGCGCGCCGAGGGCATCACCATCGAAGAAGGCGCGCTGGCATCAGAGGTGCGGGGGCAGGCAGGCGCGATCGAGGTCGAGGCCAAGGATGGCCGCGTCTTCAAGGGCACGCATCTGCTGGTCGCCGTGGGCCGCCGCGCCAATACCGACCGGCTGAACCTGGAGGCGGCGGGCATCAAGACCACCAGGACGGGCATCAGGGTCGATGACCGCCTGCGCACGACCAACACCAAGGTCTATGCCATCGGCGATGTCGCTGGGGGGATGCAGTTCACCCATGTGGCGGGCTACCACGCCGGGCTGATCATCCGCGAGGTGCTGTTCGGCCTGCCTGCAAAGGTGAAAACCGCCCACCTGCCGCGCGCCACCTATACCAGCCCCGAACTGGCGCAGGTCGGCCTGACCGAGGCGCAGGCACGCAAGAGGCATGGGCTCGGGTTGGATGTCGCGCGGTTCGACTATCACCACAATGACCGGGCCATCGCCACCGGTCACACCACCGGCGCGATCAAGGTCATGGTGGTGGGGGGCAAGCCCGTGGGCGTGACCATCGTGGGCCATCAGGCGGGCGAATTGATTGCCCTGTGGTCCATGGCCATCGCCAACGGGCTGAAGATGTCTGCCGTGGCCGGGATGGTGGCCGCCTACCCGACATTTGCCGAAATCAACAAGCGCGCGGCTGGGGCCTATTTCTCGCCGAAACTGTTTGATAACCCTTGGGTCAAACGCGTGGTAAGGGCGGTGCAACGCTGGCTGCCATAGCGTGCGAGTTACGAGGGGCTTGAATGTTGCGCACCCTGTCCGGGCGATTTCTGATCCTGACCGTCATCTTCGTGATGCTGGCGGAAATCCTGATCTTTGTGCCGTCGATCGCGCGGTTCCGCGAGGATTACCTGTTCTCGCGGCTGGAACGCGCGCAGATCGCGTCGCTGGCCTTGCTGGCCGACGACATGATCGGCCCCGATCTGGAAGAGGAACTGCTGCGCAACGCCGAGGTGTTCAACGTCGTGCTGCGCCGCAACGAGGCGCGGCAGCTCATCCTGCAATCGCCCGTGCCGCAGCCGATCCATGCCACCTTTGATCTGCGCGATCCGTCCCCTCTGGTGCTGATCCGCGATGCCATGCTGCGGCTGGCCGATCCTGAACCCCGCGTCATCCGTGTCATCGGCAACCCGGTGCGCGAGGCGGGGCTGCTGATCGAGGTGACGATGGAGACCTCGGGCCTGCGGGCGGCCATGCTGGATTACGGGCTGCGCATCCTGATCCTGTCGGCAGTGATCTCGATCTTCACCGCCTCGTTGCTGTTCCTGTCGGTGCGCGCACTGCTGGTCAAGCCGATCAAGGGCGTGGTGGCGGCGATGCAGAACTACGCCGCCAACCCCGAGGATGCCCGCCGCATCATCACCCCCAGCGCCACGGTGACCGAACTGCGCGAAGCCGAAGAGGCGCTGGCCAAGATGGAAACCGAACTGACCGGCGCGCTGCGCCAAAAGGAGCGGCTGGCCCAACTGGGTGGGGCCGTCGCCAAGATCAGCCACGACCTGCGCAATATCCTGACCTCGGCGCAGCTTTTCACCGACCGGATCGAGATGAGCGAAGACCCAAGCGTGCGCCGCCTTGCACCCAAGCTGGTGAACTCGATCACCCGGGCGATCAACCTGACGGAATCCACCCTCGCCTTCGGCAAGGCCGAGGAGCCGCCGCCCAAGCTGGCGCGCGTGGCGCTGGCCGATATCGTCGAGGATGTGCTGGACAGCGAACGGATGGCCGTCAGCGACGACTCCGATATCTCGATGTCGGGGGACGTGCCGACCGGGTTGGTGGTGCGTGCCGATCCCGAGCAACTGTTCCGCGTGCTGTCAAACCTCGTGCGCAACGCGCGGCAGGCGCTGGCCCAGACCGGCAAGGGCGGCGAGATCGGCCTGCGCGCCTGCGAAGAGGACGGCGCGTGGAAGATCGAGGTGACCGATACCGGGCCGGGCCTGCCGCCAAAGGCGCAGGCCAACCTGTTCACCCCGTTCCAGGGCGGGGCGCGCAAGGGCGGCTCGGGGCTGGGTCTGGCGATCTCGGCCGAACTCATCCGTGGTCATGGTGGCACGCTGACGCTGGAACGCACCGGCCCCGACGGCACGGTGTTCCGCATTTCCCTGCCGATGGGCGAAACCGGCTGACAGCCGGGCAAAGGGGCGAGGAGGGCAAAAGCCTCTTGTCTGCCACATTTGCGCCCTACCCAGGCCCCGCTGTGTCGCGACGGTGCCCGCATCTGACACAGTGGAGTATCCGGTATGATCTTGTTCAACGCCCTGACCCGTGGCGCGATTGCATTTCTGGCGATCATGTCGTTGGGGATTTGCGGGCTGATGCTGCGTGATGGTGTCAGCATCGACGGCATGACCGAGTTGCTGGCCTATCTGCCCGAGGGCGATCTGCAGGGCACGGTTGACGTGGTCAAGCTGTCGTTCCAGCAGGGTTTCGGCAACCTGATGTAGGGGCGGCCATCCTGCTGCGGCAGGGATCGGGGCGATTGAAGAAATCCTGAAATTTGCCCTTGCATAACCCCGGCATGGCGACTAAACCCCGCCTCCACGGACTGGTAGCTCAGTTGGATAGAGTACTTGACTACGAATCAAGGGGTCGGGGGTTCGAATCCTCCCCAGTCCGCCACTTTCCCCTTCAAGCGATTGATTTGCTCAGCTAAATCTTACATCGCCGGGATGGAGCCCCCCGAAGCATCCCCTGCGAAACGTGGATTGTCTGGTTCTTGACGGAACGTATCGGCCCTTAATCAGTGTGTGCGTCGTGCCCGCCACGCAGTCCGGCAGTCTTTGTGCGCTTGGGCGATCCGGGCCTTTCCCTCGGGTTGGCCGCAGGCCGGCGGTTTTCACCACGGGACGTGCGATCAAACTGTAGAAACGTAATGCTGTGGAGGCTGGTCCACCCGCTAACGCGCCGATCGGGTTGATCGACAAACCGTTCAACCGAGCAGATCACCCTTGCCTATCCGAACCTCAATGCGCTCTGGAGCCAGCGGGCCTGATTGCGATCAACACCTTGAACGAAACCTGACACACACGCACGCCGATCCCGCAAGAAGCATGCAAAACTTTGAGTTTCCGTGCAGCTTTGGCGATTAATGCCCGGCGGTCCGCGGCAAAGGCTTTGTGGAACAGTCCCGTGGTCTGGGAAAAAACTGGTTTCTTGCAATACGCCCGGCCGTCGGACACCATGTGCGCCAGGCTAGGGGCGATAACGTGAACACAAGAGAACGCTTGAACATCAATGGGCAGGTCATCTGGTACGATCCGCAAATTTCACTTCGGGTCTCTCCAAGCACCTTCGATACTGACTATCAGTTCCGCCAAGGCAATAGGACCGGCAGTGCGCCTGGCAGGAGCAAAGCACATTTCCTGCATCTCAATGGCCATGATCTGGTCTTGCGCCCCTATCGGCGGGGCGGGTTGATGGGAAAGATCAACCGCAGCCTGTACCTGCGCCTTGGGGCCGAACGCAGCCGCGTGTTCCGGGAATACAGTTTGCTTGAATGGATGCACGAGCAGGGTCTTGCGGTGCCGCGTCCGGTGGCGGCGCGCTACGTTCCTGCGGGGGGTTTCTATCGTGCGGAGCTGATAACGCTGCGGATACCGCAGGCGAAACCCCTGGCAGATGTTCTGCAAGAGTCCGAGTTGCCGCCCGAGGTCTGGTCAGGGATCGGACAGGCGATCGGCCGGATGCATGCGCTGGGTGTCGATCATTCCGACCTGAATTGTCGCAACATCCTGCTGGACGCGCAGATGCAGGCGTCGCTGATTGATTTCGACAAGTGTCGTTGCCGGGCAAAAGGCGCATGGCAAGACCACAACCTGTCCCGGCTCAGGCGGTCGCTGGACAAGGAAAGCCGCAAGCACCCTGCGCTTTTCTGGTCGGATTCGGACTGGGAGAGTGTCCGATCTTTTGTGTATGAGTAATCCGGTTCATGCTTCACCAAAAGGAAGCATGAATGACCATCTCGAAAGAAATCCTCGACGAACTGCTGAAGGGCGTGGAGCGCCCTGAAGACCTGCTTGGCGACGCCGGGCTGATGAAAGAGCTGAAGATCAAGCTCATGGAGCGGATGCTTGGTGCCGAACTGACTGCGCATCTTGGCTATGAAGATGGCGAGAGCGCGCCGCCGAGCCAATCCAACCGCCGCAACGGCACATCGGCCAAGGTTCTGAAAGGGCAGGACGGGGAATTGCCGGTGGCGATCCCGCGGGACCGGGACAGCAGCTTCGAGCCGGAGATGGTGAAGAAGGGCCAGACCCGGATCGACGGGATGGATGACAAGATCATCGGGCTCTATGCCGCCGGGCTGACGGTGCGGGACATCCAGGCGCATCTGCTCGACCTCTATGGCCTGAAGGTCTCGCCCGACCTGATCAGCCGCGTCACCGCTGCTGTGCTGGACGAGGTCCGCGAATGGCAAAGCCGGGCACTGGACCGGATGTATCCCATCGTTCTTTTCGACGCGCTGCGGGTGAAGATCCGCGACGCCGACAGCCGGACGGTCAAGAACAAGGCCGTCTATGTCGCCCTCGGCGTCACCCGCGATGGCCAGCGTGAGGTTCTGGGCCTGTGGATCGCCGAGAACGAGGGCGCCAAATTCTGGTTGTCGGTTATGAACGAGCTGAAGAACCGGGGCGTCCAGGACATCCTGATCGCGGTCGTGGACGGGCTGAAGGGCTTCCCAGATGCGATCACAGCGGCCTTTCCTGACACCATGGTCCAGACTTGCATCGTGCATCTGGTGCGCCATTCTCTGAACTTCTGCTCCTGGAAGGACCGCAAGGCCGTGGCCGCCGACCTGCGCCGGATCTACGGGGCCGCGACCGCCGATATTGCCGAGGCCGAACTTGATGCCTTCGAGGACAAATGGGCCGGAAAATATGCCTCCATCGCCCCGGCCTGGCGCAGGGCATGGCAGGAGGTGACCCCGTTCTTTGGCTTCGATCCGGCGATCCGCAAGATCATCTACACGACGAATGCCATAGAAAGTCTGAACCGGGTGATCCGAAAATCGATCAAGACGCGCGGCTCTTTCCCGACCGACGAGGCTGCAACCAAGCTGATCTATCTCGCCATCCGCAACTTTGAAAAGGACGGCAGAAATGTCAGGGAATGGTTTGCAGCCCGCAACCAGTTCGCCATAATGTTTGGCGAGCGCTTCGACGCTTGAGTATCTGAAACCGCATGGACCGGGCCAGATACACAAAGTTCAGGACACTCCCCGGACTGGTCATGGCTGTGCGCCGGCTACGCAGCAACCCGGGCCTGACCCTTGGTCCTGTGCCACAAAAGCAGTGGACAGCCGCTGCCCCTACGTCGAAACAGTGCCCCATCGCCCAAGCACGCCGTGACCGTCGCACAGCGCGCCGCGGCACTGACGGCCCGAAGGAAACCGGAAACAGGTCAATGACACACCAAACGCCCAAAGTATGCGTTCTTCCCTACCGCCAGCGTCTTGGATGGAAAGCCGCGCAGCTGCCACTGTCAGACCTGCATTGGCCGCTCGGCACCCCCGACGATATTCAGGGCAAGACACTGGCCGACCTTGAACCGACAGATCATGTACTGACGCCACCGCACACAACCCTGTACTTTCGCCCGTCCTTTGGCACGCGCGCGCGGGTCTCTGTCATGCTTCTTGAACCCCGCGCCGTGCATCACAGGCACATGTCCCTGATCCGTCTGTTTCATCGCCGGTTTCACCGCGTCCTGACCGCCGACAGCGACTTGCTGGCGCACTGTCCCAACGCTGCGTTTTTCCCGATTGCCGGGTCATGGGTGCCCGACTGGCAAAAGATCGACCTGACCAAGCACGCGATGTGTTCGCTGATCGCCTCTGCGAAAGCAAAGCAACCGGGGCACAAGCTGCGGCATGTCGTGGCCGACTGGAGCCGTGAGACAGGGCAGGATATCGACATAATGGGCCGGGGCTATAAACTGTAGCGCGACAAACTTGATGAGAAGAGCGCGTCAATCAGGATGAGAATCCTTGGTCGCGACGCTTGAGAAGATGCCGCCC